>NZ_JAGPXJ010000177.1:0-6041 GCF_018070605.1 Streptomyces sp. B15 | reverse complement strand
CCTCCGCCCCCACATACCGCGCAATCTGCACCGCCGCCGACCCCACACCACCCGTCGCCGCATGAATCAACACCGACTCACCCCGACGCAACCCCGCCAACTCCACCAACCCGAACCACGCCGTCAGAAAGTTCACCGGTACGGCTGCCGCCTCGCGCCAGCTCCAGTTCGCAGGCATCGGTGCGATCATGCGGGCGTCGGCCACCGCCACCGGCCCGAAGGCGCCCTCGAAAAGCCCGAACACCCGGTCTCCGGGAGCGACTTCCGAGACGTCGGGCCCGACCTCGGTCACCACCCCCGCGCCCTCGCTCCCTTGGAAGACACCGCCGCCGGGATACATGCCGAGCGCTATCAGCACGTCCCGGAAATTGACCCCGGCAGCACGCACCGCAACCCGCACCTGCCCCGACGCCAACGGCTCCTCCACCTCCGGACACGACACCACCGACACGTCCTCCACCGTCCCGGCAACCTCCTGACCCAACCGCCACGCACACCCGTCGCCCGGCACCGTCAGGCCTGTCTCCGCACGCGCCGCACGCGGCACCCACACCCGCCCCCCACGCACCGCGAGCTGCGGCTCGTCGGCGTCCAGCGCGTACGAGACAGCTGCGCGCACGACCGCGCCCGCCGTCTCGGAAGCGACGCCGAGGTCGGCATCGATATCGGCGTCGAGGTCGAGCAACAGGAACCTGTCGGGGTTCTCGCGCTGGGCGGTACGTACGAGGCCCCACACACCCGCGCACGACAGATCGAGCGGGCCGTCCTCCACGTCGACCGCCCCACGCGTGACCAGCACCAATCGGGCATCGGCCAGCCGGGGCTCGGCCGACCACGTGTGCAGCAGCTCCAGAGTCGCCGTGGCGGTGGCGAGCCCGTCGGCGTCGTCCGTGCTGCCGCCGAGGCCCCGTACGTCCGCGAGGACGACCTCCGGCACCGACGTGCCCGCATCCAGCCCCGCCAACAGCCCGGCGACATCCGCCCCCGGCACCGCCAGCACGGGCCACTGCGCGGAGGCGGAGGGCACGTTCACCGCATCGACCGCGCCCGTCATGTCCGTCACGTCCGTCCACTCGACGGTGAACAACCCGTCCGTCGTCGCGTCACGCGTACGCAACCGGTCCCGGTCCAGCGGACGCATCGCGACCGACTCCACGCTGAGCACCGGGGCACCCGCGGGGTCGGTGACATCGACCCGTACGCCCTGTGCCGGCCCCTCGCCGAGTGGCGAGACACGCACCCGTACGACCTGCGCACCGACCGCGTGCAGGCACACCCCGTTCCACGCGAACGGCAGCCACGCCTCCCCGTCCCGCGACGACCCCAGCAGGGCCACGGGGTGCAGCACCGCGTCCAGCAGGGCCGGGTGGACAGCGAAACCGTCCACCCGGTCCACGCCGTCCGGCAGCTCCACCTCGGCCCACAGGTCCTGTCCGTCCCGCCAGGCTTCCCGTAGGCCCTGGAAGGCCGGACCGTAGCCGTACCCGGACGCTGCGGCATGTTCGTAGAACCCCACGAGGTCGAGCGGCTCGGCTCCGGCGGGTGGCCAGGCTGTGCCGCCGGTGACGGGCGTCGCCGTCACCGGCCCGAGCGTGCCCTCGGCATGACACACCCAGTCCGCACCGTTGCCCTCTTCGACGGGCCGCGAGTAGACGCGTACGGGGCACCGGCCGTCGGGGGTCGCTGCCTCCACCAGTACCTGGACGTTGACCGCCCCGTTCTCGGGCAGTACGAACGGTGCTTGCAGGACCAGTTCCTCGACACCGCCGCAGCCGACCTCGTCGGCCGCACGCAACGCCCACTCCGCCATGGCCGCACCAGGCACCAGCACCGACCCCAACACCTGATGATCGGCCAACCAACGCTGCTCCCCCGAGGCCGCCACCCGCCCCGTCAGAATCAGCCCACCATCCGCCGTCGCCACAACAGCCGGCAACAGCGGATGACCGGAAGCGCCTTGCCCAAGCCGAGCCGTATTGCCCTCGTCGGCCTCTCCGTCGAGCCAGTAGCGCTGGCGTTGGAAGGCGTAGGTGGGCAGATCGACGGTGGGTCCGGGCGGGAACCAGGGGGTCCAGTCGATGTCGTGGCCGTGGGTGTGGAGTTGAGCGAGAGCGTGGGCGAAGGCACGTGTCTCGGGTTGCTTGGCGGTGAGGAGCGGGACGGTCAGCGGATTGCTGTCGAGCGTGTGCTGAGCGGCCGTGGCCAACACCGGATCCGGGCCGAGTTCGAGGTAGATGTGGGTGCCCAGATGGGTGAGGGCCGGGGCGAAGTGGACCGGCTGGCGGATGTGCTCGCACCAGTAGCCGGGAGTGGTGATGCGCTCGTCGGCGGGCCGCCCGGTCAGGTTGCTGATCAACGGGAGGGAGGGTGGCTGGTAGTCCAGATCCTCGATGGCCTGGCGGAAGTCTTCCAGCATGGGTTCCATCGACGGGGAGTGGAAGGCGTGGCTGACCGACAGCCGTTTGGTCTTTCGGCCTCGGGCTTTCCACTCCGCCGCCAGTTGCAGCACGGGTTCCTCGGGGCCGGAGATGACGGTGCTGGTGGGTGTGTTCAGCGCGGCAACCGCCACGCCCTCGGGCAGGTCGAGTTCGTCGGCACCGGCTTCGACGGCGACCATCGCTCCGCCCTTGGGCAGGGCTCCCATCAGCGTGGCGCGGGCGGCCACCAGGGCGCAGGCGTCCTCCAGCGAGAACACCCCGGCCACATAGGCTGCCGTCACCTCGCCGATGGAGTGGCCCACCACCGCATCCGGCCGCACCTCGAACGATCCGAGCAGGCGTGCCAGCCCCACCTGCAGCGCAAACAACCCCGCCTGCGCATACGTCGTGTGCTTCAACCGCTCCGCACTGCCCTCGAACACCACCTCCCGCAACGAAACACCCAACTGCGGGTCCAGCAGCCCACAGACCTGGTCGAAAGCCTCAGCGAACACGGGAAAACGCGCATACAACTCGGCGCCCATGCCGACGCGCTGGCTGCCCTGGCCGCTGAACAGCCACACCAGCCCACCGTCGCCCACCCGCTCGCCCGGGCCGACCACATCCGGGTGCGGCTCACCAGCAGCCAGCGCCCGCACACCCGCACGCAACTCCTCCCCACCCGCACCCAGCACCACCGCCCGCTCCTCGAACAACGACCGCGAGGTCACCAGCGAACGACCCACCACACCCACCGCACCCGACACCCGGGCCAACGCCGCTGCCTGCCCCCGCAGCGCCTCCGCACCCCGCGCCGAGACCACCCACGGCACCACCCCGGTGACATCGGCCCCCACCTGTGCGGGTTCCGCGACAGGTGGCTCTTCCAGGATCAGATGTGCGTTCGTGCCCGAGATACCGAACGACGAGACACCCGCCCGGCGCGGACGCTCTCCTCCCGGCCATTCCACTTGCTCGGTCAGTAGCCGTACTGCGCCCGACTCCCAATCCACATGCGGCGAGGGCTCATCGATGTGCAACGACGCGGGCAGCACACCGTGCCGCATCGCCTGCACCATCTTGATGACACCCGCAACCCCAGCCGCAGCCTGGGTGTGACCGATGTTCGACTTCACCGACCCCAACCACAACGGCCGCCCCCCGGACCGCTCCTGCCCATACGTCGCCAACAACGCCTGCGCCTCGATCGGATCGCCCAGCGTCGTGCCCGTCCCATGGCCCTCGACCACATCCACATCAGCAGCCGACAACCGGGCACCCGCCAACGCCTGCCGGATCACCCGCTCCTGCGACGGACCGTTCGGCGCCGTCAAACCATTGCTGGCGCCGTCCTGGTTGACGGCGGAACCGCGAACGACCGCGAGCACCCGATGCCCGTTGCGCCGCGCGTCCGACAGCCGCTCCAACAGCACCAGGCCCACGCCCTCCGACCAGCCCACACCATCAGCCGCAGCCGAGAACGCCTTGCACCGGCCGTCCCGTGCGAGGCCGCGCTGACGCGAGAACTCCACGAAGGTGTTCGGGGTCGCCATGACAGTGACGCCACCGGCCAACGCCAGTTCGCACTCGCCCTGGCGCAGCGCCTGGGCCGCCAGATGCATCGCGACCAACGACGACGAACACGCCGTGTCCACCGTCATCGCGGGCCCCTCCAGGCCGAAGGAGTACGAGACGCGGCCCGAGGCGATGCTCGGGGCGCTGCCGGGCATCAGGCGTCCCTCGACGCCCTGTGGCGTGCGGCCGAGGAAGCGGGAGCCGTAGTCGTCGTACATCACGCCCGTGTAGACGCCCGTGCGGCTGCCCCGCAGCGTGGCGGGGTCGAGCCCGGCGGACTCGAAGGTCTGCCAGGTGGTCTCCAGCAGCAGCCGCTGCTGCGGGTCCATGGCCAGCGCCTCACGCGGCGCGATGCCGAAGAAGTCGGCGTCGAACAGGTCGGCGTCGTGGAGGAAGCCACCCTCCTCGGTGTAGCTGTGCCCGGCGCGGTCCGGGTCCGGGTCGAAGAGGTCCGCGAGGTCCCAGCCGCGCCCTGTCGGGAAGGTGCCGATCGCGTCGCCGCCCTCGGTCACCAGCCGCCACAGTTCCTCGGGCGAGGTCACGCCGCCCGGGTACCGGCAGGCCATGCCGACGAGGGCGATCGGCTCGTCCGTCGCAGGGCCCGCAGCGGCGGCGGAAGCCGGTGCCGGGAGTCGGCGACCGGTGGCCGTCGCATCGCCGAGTGCCTTGTCGCGCAGCAGGCGGATCAGCGCTTCGGGGGTCGGGTGGTCGAAGACGACGGTGGTGGGCAGGTCGACGCCGGTCTCGGCCTTGAGACGGTTGCGGAGTTCGAGCGCGGTCAGGGAGTCGAACCCGAGGTCCTGGAAGGCGCGGCTCAGATCGAGGGTGTCCGGGGAGGGGTGGGAGAGGACGGCGGCGAGCTGTTCGCGTACGAGTGCTGCGACGGTGCGGTCCTGTTCGGATGCGGACTGTTCCGCGAGGCGCTGCTGCCAACTCGCCGTTGCCGGGGCTGCGGCCGTCTGCCGTTTCACCGCGCGGACCTTGCTCCGCAGGACGGGTGCCAGTGTCGCGGCATCCGCCTGGGCGCGGAGCGCCGCACGGTCGAAGCGTACGGGCAGCAGCGTCGGCCGGTGCGTGGCGAGGGACAGGTCGAGCAGGGCGAGCGCCTGGTCGCCGGGGAGCGGTGCGACGCCGGTACGGGCGATGCGCGCGAGGTCGGTCGCGGTCAGCTCGCTGGTCATGCCGCCGGGTGTCTCCCACAGTCCCCAGGCCAGCGACGTGGCGGGCAGGCCGAGTGCTCGTCGGTGTTCGGCGAGGGCGTCGAGGAAGGCGTTGGCCGCCGCGTAGTTGGCCTGCCCGGCGCTGCCGAGCACGGCGGCGGCCGAGGAGAACAGCACGAACGCCGCGAGGTCCAGCCCGCGCTGCCGGATCTGCGTGTGCAGTTCCCAGGCGGCGTCGAGCTTGGGCGCCAGTACGGCGTCGAGCCGCTCGGCGGTGAGGGAGCTGAGGATCCCGTCGTCGACGAGCCCGGCAGCGTGGACGACGGCCGTCAGCGGGTGCGCGTCCGGTACGGAGTCGAGCAGGTCGGTGAGGGCGCGGGGGTCGGTCACATCGCAGCGGGCGTGCCGGATGTCCGCGCCGAGTGCGGTGAGTTCGGCCTCCAACTCGGCGCTGCCCGCCGCCTCTCCTCCCCTCCGGCCGACCAGCAGCAGTCGGCGGGCTCCGTGCGCGGTGACGAAGTGGCGGGCGACGAGCCGGCCCAGCTCGCCGGTGCCGCCCGTGATCAGGACGGTGCCGTCCGGGTCGAGTGCGGGCGGCGCTTCGGTCCCGGGTTCCGTGGTCGCCGTTGCCAGCCTCGGGACGCGCGGTTCTCCCGCCCGTACGGCGCACTCCGTCTCGGCGGCGGCCTCGACCGCCGCGAGCGCGGGGCGCAGGGCACGGTGGGAGGTCTCCTCCCCGTCCAGGTCAAGCAGCAGGATCCGGCCGGGGTGCTCGGCCTGTGCCGCGCGGGTCAGGCCCCACAGGGGTGCTGCCGCCAGATCGGCCGACGGGTCGCCGGGGTCGGCGGCCACCGCGTTCCGTGTGACGACGACGAGCCGGGAGCCGGCC
>NZ_JAGPXJ010000176.1:0-6068 GCF_018070605.1 Streptomyces sp. B15 | reverse complement strand
GGGCGGGCCCGGGGTGTGCCCGGAGGTGCTCGCGCAGTTTGTCGAGGAGTTCGGCCAGGGCCTGCGGATCCCGCGCGGAGCCGGGTGAGCGCCAGGGAGCCCATACCCAGCTCGTAGAAGGGAGTGTCGGTGTCCACCGCGTGCCCGAGCAGGGCGGTGGCGTCCTCGCGTACCACGCGCAGCAGATCGGCGCCGCCCCCCGGACCGGTGTCGAGGGCACCTGCCAGCAGCCGCTCACGCAGCTGTGCCCGGCGCACCTTCCCCGCCGGAGTACGGGGGAACTCGGCCTCGGGGACCGGCACAGCGCGTGCGACCGTGAGCCGGAGTCGGGTGAAGACGGCCGCCTTGATGCCCCGGGCGACGCGTTCGTCCGCGGCCGAATCGCCTCGGCTGACGAAGAACACGACCAGCGACTCACTGCCGGCCTCCGGGTCGGGCACCCCGCAGGCGGCGATCTCTCCCGCCCGTACACCGGGCACGGCGGCGGCCGCGTCCTCGACCTCGTGGCCGTGGACGTTGTGCCCGTTGAGGACGATCAGATCCTTGCTTCTGCCGGTGATCGTCACCTGGCCGTCGGCGAGGAAGGCCAGATCGCCGGTGTCGAGCCAGTCGGGCCCGTCGGGGAAGGCGGCCCGGTCCGCCTCGGGGTTGTTGACGTATCCAGGGGTGACGCGGGCCGCCGACCGTATCTGCAGTCTGCCGATCCGCTCCTCCGGCAGGGGCTCCGAGCGGTGGTCCACGACGCGCACCGCCGCCCCGTGTGCGGGGGCTCCGACGGCGACGAAGGTGGCGCGGTCCCGTTCCTCGGTGTCCTCGCCGACGCGGACCAGATCCCCGTCGAGGCTGTCCTTGCGCAGATGGTTCACGCTCCCCGCACCGCCGAGGTTGCCGTAGGTGATGGCCGTGACCGTCTCCGCCATCCCCCAGACGGGCACGATGTGCTCGTCCCGCACACCGAAAGGTTCCGTCGCGGCGAGGAATCGTTCCATCACCGACAGCGGGATCTGCTCCCCGCCGCACACCAGGGTCCGTATCCGGCCCAGATCCCAATGTCTGTCCGGGTGTTCGCCCACCGCGTCGGCGATCAGCCGGTAGGCGAAGGCGGGCGCCCAGGCGTGGTGGGCTCCGTGCTCCTCCAGCAGGTCCAGCCAGCGCAGCGGCGCGACCAGCACATGGCCACTCGTCGCGTGGACATTGGTGCAGCCCACGAAGACCTCGAGGAGGTGGTAGAGCAGGAGCGCCCCGCTGTGATCAACCGGAAGCCAGTTCACGGTCGTATCGCCCGGCCGCACATCCAGGATCCGGCGGCTGCTCGCCGCGAACTCGGTCAGTCCCCGGTGCGTGAGCCGGGCCGCCTTGGGCACGCCCGTACTGCCCGAGGAGAGCATGAGCAGCGCCACATCGACCCCGTCCGGCTCCACCAGATCCTCCGCGGGCGGGTGGCGCAGACAGTCCTCGGCGACCACGACCCGTGCGGACGGGACTGCCCCGGCCACCACGGCAGCGCCGGCCCGGTCCGTCACCACCAGCGGCTCACCCAGCAACGCGCGGGTGTGACCGAGACGTTCCATGGCCGGGGAGTGCGCCTCGGCCCGCTCCGCGAGGGCGACCGGTCTGGCGCCGCCGAGCAGGCAGGCCCAGAACGCGGGGAAGAACTCGTCCAGCGGTAATCCGCACAGAACGATGTCGGCGCCGGGTCGCAGGCCGCGTTCACGCAGCCCCGTGAGCATCCGGCGTGCCCTGGCCAGCAGTTCGGGGTACTTCTGAACGGTGGTGCGGCCGTCGTCGTCGACGGTCACGACGCCCGCGTCCGCGAAGCGCTCCGCCGCACGCAGCAGGGCGCTGACCGCGTTCAGCGGATCATCGTCGGTCAGCTCCAGCTCAGGCCCTCGGTACAGAGCCGGTCCGCGTGCACGGGCCATGGGTGTTCGCTCCTTCGCTGTGTGACGGCTTTTCGTACGGTTGCTCGATCATCCGGCGCCGGGCGGCGAGGGACAGCAGAAGAAGCGCCAGTGCCGCACAGAGCGCCATCCCGTGGAAGAGGCCCACGACCGCGAGCGCCGGCCACATCTCCAGCGCTGCCGCCGCGGTCACCATGCCCAGGGCGAATCCGGAGGTCTCCGCCGTGGCCGACAGCCCGAACAGACGGCTGCGTTCCCGGTCCGGCGCGGCCTGCAGCCGTGAGGTGTACACGATCTCCGTGAACCCGTCGGCCAGCCCGGCGACTCCGGCGACCGCCATGAGGAGCAGGGGCGCCGGACCGGTGAAGGCCAGCACGAAGGACACCGACATCACGCAGGTGCCCACGGCGAAGGCGTACTCCCCCCACCGGCCCTCCGACCACGAGGCGTGCCGCCGCTTCAGAAGCTGGTGGGCCAGGAACGTGCCCACCGCCCAGGAAGCCCAGAACTGCGTCATGAACAGGGCCGGGTCTCCCGGCGACTCCACGTCGGCCACCACGGGCAGAGCCACGTTGTGCGACGAGGACGCGAGCGCGTCGACGCCCCGCAGCAGGATCATGCCGAGCAGCAGCGCGGGCACCGCCCTCAGCACCTGCCGCAGCGAAGCGGCTCCCGGCTCCGGCGCAGTCCGCGGGGCCGACCGGTCCTCCTCCATCCGGGGCCGCAGCAGCGACAACGCCATCGCGGACACCAGGAAAGTCGCCGCGTTCACGGCGAACGCGGCGCTGTGTCCCGCCAGTTCGATGATCGGGGCGGCCGAAGCGAAACCGGCCACGGTGGCGACGGAACGAGACGTCGTCAACTGCCCGTTGGTCCGGACCCGCGCCTCGTGCCCCACCATCACCGGGACCGCACTGCGCAGCGCGACGGTGAAGAAGGTGTTTCCGGCACCGAGCACCACCACGACGACAGCCAGCAGCCACACCGGAGCCGAGCCCGTCGCGGACAGCGCCAGCACCACCATGGCCACCGCCTGGCCGAGATCCGCACCGATCATCATGGCTCGGCGCCCCACCCGGGCCGCCAGCGCTCCGGCTCCCAGTCCCGCCAGCACTCCCGCGAACAACCGCAGCGCCATGAGCAGGCCCAGACCGAGCCCGCTCCCCGTGACCTCGTACGTGAACAGGCTCAACGCGATCAGATTGAGAAAGTTGCCGTAGACGGAAACCGCATACGCGCCCACAAGAGCGCGCACACGCCGATGCAGGTGACTCAATCCAGACTCCTCGCAGGTAGGGGCATGAGCCAGATACACGGCAGTGCACAGGGAGTTGGGCGATGTCTGGAGGCTACCGCGAGCACGGCGTTCTGCTGCCGAAGCACAAGGAATCAGTCAGAACCAGCCGCTGCGGCAGGAGGGGACGATGGCGGCAAGGGCGCGCGCCCGGACGCGTCAGCGCAAGCGCAGAGGCACACCGAGATCCGACGGGGTGAGCTGGCGGGAACGGGTGGGGGCGAAGCCCTTATCTGATCCGGGAATCTCCAGGAACGCGCCCTTGCGGTGGTTGTAGAGGGGAACGAACACGAGGGCGTCCTCGTGGCCGTCGCCGTTGGTGTCGAGCAGCGGGGGCTGGACGTGGAAGGCGTTCCAGCGGTGCGGGTTGGGGGTGCCCGGAAAACCCTTGGTCCGGGCGTCGATCTCCTGGGCGCTCTGTGCCGAAGGACCGTCCGGGCCACCGGGGAGGAGGGTGACCAGGCCGTCGTGGCGGCGGAAGTCGGGGGTGTTGGCGACGATGTCGGGGTGGTCGTCACCGTTGACGTTCCCCACCGACGGGGAGGCGCCGAAGCTGGCGTGCCGTCCCTGGGTGATCCGCAGGGTTCGCTTGCCGGTGCCGAGACCGGAGCGGGCGCCGTACAGGACACCGACGCCGCCGCCCTTGCCCGCCTTCTCCTCCGCGTACGACACCGGGACGGTGAGCGGCATCAGCAGATCGTCGATGCCGTCGCCGTCCGCGTCGCCGACGGACGGGGCACGCGGCCCGTCCTGGCCGCCCGCCAGCGCCTGGCGCAGGGACTCGTCGAGGCTGCGGTCACGGGCCAGACCGCGCTTGGTGCCCCGGTAGTAGGCGACCGGGGTGAGATCGGCGGGAGCGGAGTCGTCCTGCTCGGCGTCGTAGCCGTAGGTCAGGACGAGATCGGTGCGGCCGTCGGCGTCGAAGTCGCCTGCTGCGGCGCCGTCGGGGGCCGCGTAACCGTGCTGGCTCAGGTCGAGTGGGGCGGGCTCGCGCCGGTGCTTGCGGGACCGCTGCTCACCTGCGGAGGCGACGGGGCCGTAGACGATACGCGCGGAGGGGCCGCCCTCCCGTGCGGAGGGATCGCTGTCGGGGGCGCCGGGCCCGCCGCTGCCCGTGTCGAACAGGTCGGTCTTCCCGTCGCCGTCGAAGTCGCCGCTCGCCTTCGGGCTGAAGCCCTTCGGAACCTGGAGCGAACGCGGCCCGGTCAGACCCCGCGGACCACCGAACATCGCAGAAGCCCGAGCCTGTGCCTCGGTCCCGGCACGGCCTGCCCGGGAGGTCACCAGGTCGGTGAAGCCGTCGCCGTTCAGATCGGTGCGCAGAAGAAGCTGGAAGCGGCCACCGGCCCGCGTCGTCCAGGAGCGGTTGAGGCCCTTCTTGGAGCCGTAGACCACCAGCAGGGTGTCCTTGGTGCGCTTCTGGTCCTTGCTCGCGGAGTGGACAACGGTGGCGTAGTCGTCATAACCGTCACCGTTGAAGTCCCCGCTGTCAGGGCCGTCTTCGGAGTCGTCTGCCTTGCCGGCCGGCGGGCGCTCACCCGAGGAGTCGGACCGGCCGTCCGAGGACGTGTCGGACGCGCCGCACCCGGTGAGCACCAGCACCAGTGCGCAGGACGCCGACACGACAGCAGCGGCGGCAGCCGCCGTCCGCGCCCGCCGTCGTGGCCGTCTCCTGTCACCGTGCCGCTCCGCACCCTCGAACATCACCTGGCCCCTCCCTTTGTGTCAGAAGGGAGCGTAGGCGATCCCTTTCGGCAGGCCCGCCCGATCGTCTGCCAAGGGCCGTGCGTGGGTGGGCCGTTCCGCCACGGCGCACCACCACGCACCGTTTCCCGTTGGGCGACACCGGGCACGGAGAGGGAGGCATCAGCTGTTTTCGGGCGGTGCGGCCGTCAGATAGCGGGTGAGCATGACGACCAGCTCGTTCTTGAGGCGAGCACCGTCGACTCGGCCATACGGCGTCTGGTGGCGGCCACGCCCGACTCCAGGTGCCGAGAACGACGGGATCGGGCTGCTCTTCCTGGTCCCCGGGGTGGCGGGAGACCCTGCGGGTCAACGGCCGTGCCTATCCCACTGACGAGCCCGACGTACTCGCCCGGATGCAGACCGGGGCGAAGCGGCCGGAGCTGGCGCTCGTCGTCGAGGTGGCCGCGGTCTTCTTCCACTGCGGGCGCGCACTCATCCGCTCCCGGCTGTGGGATCCCCGAGCCAAGCCCTCGCCGACGAAATCTCGCCCGTGAGCGGGGTGGTCACCGCCCAGTTCGGGATCGACGTCGACCCGGGCAGCGCTCGTCCAGATCCTCGAAGAGGGCTACGGGAAGCTGTACTGACCATGCCTGTGGGTGAATCACCGATGCCACAGACACAACAGATGCAGCAGACGGTCCGGGTTCCGGCCGACGAGTCGCTGTTGGATGCCCCGACCCACGCGGGGCGGCCTGTGGTCGCCGGGTGCCGCGAGGGGAACTGCGGAAGCTGTGAACTGACCGTCCTGGACGGCGACCCCGAACACCGGCACGACATCGGCGCCTCCGCGGGCCGCAGGTACGCCTGTGTGTCCCCGCGCCTCGTCCTGGACCTGTGACCCGTCACCAGCAGCGAACGGCGACTCGTCCACGAGAGGGCCCGCTGCCGCCAAGACGCGCAGGGCGGCAGCGAGCGAGACTGAGTCAGCCCGCCGGCGCGGCAGGTGCCGGCGGCGGCGCGGGTGCGGGTTCGGGCGCCGGTGCGGGCTCTGGTTCGGGTGCGGGTTCGGGCGCGGGCTCAGGCTCCGGCGCCGGTTCGGGTTCGGGTGCGCGCTCTGGTTCGGGTGCGGGTTCGGGTTCCGGCGCGGGCTCAGGCTCAGGTGCAGGCGCGGGTGCGGGTGCGGGCGC
>NZ_JAGPXJ010000175.1:0-6459 GCF_018070605.1 Streptomyces sp. B15 | reverse complement strand
CGACGGCCACCAGCCCCGGCTCGACGAGTTGGTCGTCCACGGCCACCCCGGTCCGGCGTGCGGCGGCGACACGCGCTGCGAAGTCGGCCTCGGTCCCGGGGATGGGCGCGGCGCGGCGGCCGCGGTGCGGCGGGGCGGGCGGAAGGGCGAGGAATCCGGTGGCGTGCGGGTCGGCTTCGAGGCGACGGCGCCAGCACTCCCAGGCCTCGTCGTCCCAGTCGGCGGCGAACAGGGCGCCGGGGGCGCAGCGCTCGGCGGGCAGCAGATCCCCGATGTGGAAGGTGACGGCCATCGCCCGGCGTCTGGGGCACTGGACGACGAAGCGGGCACCGTCCCGGTCGGGTACGGCGACCGACACCGACTCGTCCAGTTCGTCGGCGAGTCGGTGGGCCGGCTCTCCCAGGGCCTCGGTCAGCCCGCTCGCCGTCAGGCAGGCGTTGCCGAACTCCAGTGTGCGCGGGGCCAGCTGGAGGTCCTGTGCCTCCGCGCGCAGATGGCCGAGGTGGGTGAGGGTCGCGGCGATCCGGTCCAGCGTCGCGCGGGCCGTACCGCAGGTGCGGGCCAGCTCGGCGCGGCTGAGCCGTCCGCCGGGCTGCTCCGCCAGTACCCGGATCACCGCCAGTCCCCGTTCCAGCGTCGCCACGGACTCCCCACCTCGTGCGGGCTGCGAGCCGTCTGCGTCCCGGCGTCGTCCGGTACCGGGTTCCGCCACCGCGGCGCTGCGGGTGCGCTGTTGGTGCGGGGGTGGAGGGGTGGGGGACATGGGAGCTCCGGATGGGTGCGGGGCGGGTGCGGCGGGGTGCTCGGCGGTTTCCTCGGCGGCGTCGGCGTCGCCTCGGCCTCCGCCTCGGCCTCCGCGTCGGCTTCGGCTTCGGCTTCGGCTTCGGCTTCGGCTTCGGCTTCGGCTTCGGCTCGGCGAACGCACGGTATCGGGCATTGACAAGGGTGGTCGGCGGGACGAGACTCACCGGGCGCTCGGGAATGAACAATAGTTCACTCTGCGAACACCGATGGAGGAGGGGCCGGAACCGCATGGACAAAGTGGTGGCCACGGCCGCGGACGCGGTGGCGGACATCCGGGACGGCTCGACGCTCGCCGTCGGAGGGTTCGGCCTCAGCGGGGTGCCGGCGGTGCTGATCGAGGCCGTCCGCGCACGGGGAGTGCGCGCTCTCGGCGTCGTCTCCAACAACTGCGGGGCGATGGGCACCGGCCTGGCCCGGCTGCTGGCCGACGGCGCCATCGCCCGCGTGACCGGCAGCTACATCGGCGGCAACAAGGAGTTCGCCCGCCAGTACCTGGACGGTGAGATCGAGCTCGAACTCATCCCGCAGGGCACTCTCGCCGAGCGGCTGCGCGCGGGAGGCGCGGGCATCCCCGCCTTCTACACCCCCGCCGGCGTGGGCACGCTGGTCGCCGAGGGCGGGTTGCCCTGGCGGTACGACGGGCAGGGCGGGGTCGCCGTGGCCTCACCGGCCAAGGAGGTCCGCGAGTTCGACGGCGTCCCCCACGTGCTGGAGCGCTCCATCAGGACCGACTTCGCGCTGGTCCGGGCCGCCCGCGGGGACCGGCACGGCAATCTGGTCTTCGCCAAGTCGGCCCGCAACTTCAACCCGGCGGCGGCCATGGCGGGCCGGATCACCGTCGCGGAGGTCGAGGAACTGGTCGAGCCGGGCGACATCGACCCGGACCATGTGCAGCTGCCCGGGATCTTCGTGCAGCGCCTCGTGGCTCTCACTCCCGGGCAGGCCGCCGACAAGAGCGTGGAGAAGCGCACTGTCCGGAACGAAGCGAAGCAGGACGACGCGAAGGACGCCGCGAAGCGGAAGGCGGAACGCTGATGGCCTGGACCCGTGACCAGTTGGCGGCGCGCGCGGCCGCCGAGTTGCGCGACGGCGAGTACGTCAACCTCGGCATCGGGCTGCCGACCCTGATACCCGGCCGGCTGCCGACCGGTGTGCAGGTGACCCTCGAATCGGAGAACGGCATCCTCGGCACCGGTCCCTACCCGGCCGAGGACGAGATCGACCCGGATCTGATCAACGCGGGCAAGGAGACCGTCACGGTGCTGCCGGGCGCGGCGTACTTCGATTCGGCGCTCTCCTTCGCCATGATCCGCGGCGGCCACATCGACACCGCCGTGCTCGGCGCCATGCAGGTCTCCGCGCGGGGTGATCTCGCCAACTGGGCCGTTCCCGGCGCGCTGGTCACCGGCATCGGCGGGGCCATGGATCTGGTGCACGGCGCCCGGCGCGTCCTGGTCACCATGACGCACACCGCCAAGGACGGCAGTCCCAAGCTGGTGGCGGAGTGCTCGCTGCCGCTCACCGGCCGCGGCTGTGTGGACCGGGTCATCACCGACCTGGCCGTCCTCGATGTCACCGGCGACGGTCTCGTGCTCGTCGAGTGTGCGCCCGGGGTCGCCGTGGCCGATGTGCTGGAGAGCACCGCGGCCGAGGTCCACGTCCCGGAGGGAGTCCGATGAGCACCCCGCCCACCCAGACGGACATCGACGGGGAGATCGCCACCGCTCACGCCGGGGCGCAGGAACGTGCGCGGCTCCAGGGGCACACCCGAGCGTGGACACAGGCGCAGGCGGCGACCCGGACGCGGGTCGCCGGGCCCGAAGCGCGCCACCACCCGCCCCGCGACTTCCCGCCGTACCGCAGCAGCGCCCTGCGCTTCCCCCGGCAGCGGCCGGTGCCGTTGAGCGATCCGGAGGCCGTGGAGCTGACCGGGCCGGTCTTCGGCGTCACGGATGTCACGGCGCTGGACAGCGATCTGACACGGCACCACCGGGGCGCGCCGCTCGGGGAGCGCATCACCGTCAGCGGGCGGGTGCTCGACCGGCTCGGCCGCCCGGTACGCGGACAGCTGGTGGAGGTGTGGCAGGCCAACGCGTCCGGCCGCTACGCCCACCAGCTCGACCAGCACCCGGCGCCACTCGACCCCAACTTCACCGGTTTCGGCAGGTGTCTGACCGACGGCGAGGGCCGGTACGCCTTCACCACCGTCAAGCCCGGCGCCTACCCGTGGCGCAACCACACCAACGCCTGGCGGCCCGCGCACATCCACTTCTCCGTCTTCGGTGAGGCCTTCGCCCAGCGGCTGGTGACGCAGATGTACTTCCCGGGGGACCCGCTCTTCCCGTACGACCCGATCCTGCAGTCCGTCACCGACCAGGCGGCACGCGACCGCCTGGTCGCCGCCTGGGACCACACGCTGACGATGCCCGAGTGGTCGCTGGGCTACCGCTGGGACATCGTTCTGGACGGCCCGGCCGCCACCTGGTTCGAGGAAGGGCGGGAATGATGACCGAACTGCCGCACGCGCGCGACGCGCTCTTGCCGCCCACCCCCTCGCAGACCGTCGGCCCGTTCTACGGCTACGCGCTGCCCTTCCCCGGCGGCGGCGACCTCGCACCCGCCGCAGCCCCTGCGACGCTCACCGTCCACGGTCAGGTGTACGACGGTGCCGGGGCTCCCGTGCCGGACGCCCTGATCGAGATATGGCAGGCCGATCCGGCGGGCTCCACCGCGGGAGCACCCGGCTCGCTGCGCCACGACCCGGTCACCGGGTACGCCGTGGGCCGCGACGGGGTGCGCTTCACCGGATTCGGCCGGGTACCGACCGACGCCGACGGCCACTGGACGGTCCGCACCCTCGCGCCCGGCGCGCCCCGGCCCGGCGCCGTGCCGTACCTGTCGGTGCTGGTCTTCGCGCGCGGGCTGCTCCACCATCTGCACACCCGTATCCATCTTCCGGAGCACGCCGAGGCGTTGGCGGCGGACCCGGTGCTCGGTGCCCTGCCGCCCGAGCGCCTCGGCACTCTGCTCGCCACCCGGGAGCGGGAACGGCTCTACCGGTTCGACATCCGCCTCCAGGGCGAGAAGGAGACGGTCTTTCTTGACTTCCCCGTCGGCTGACCGCACACCCACCGACGCCGTCGGCCACGTCCCCGGTCAGGGCGCCGACGACGGCGCCGACGTGGGACTGCTCTCCCCGGTGCGGGCCGGCTCACCCGCCGAGGCCGCCACCGGTGACGCCGCCTTCCTCCAGGCGCTGCTGGACGCGGAGGCAGCACTCACCCGGGCCCAGGCCCGGCTCCGACTGGCGCCCGCGGCAGCCGCGACGGCCGTCACCGAGGCGGCCGAAGCGGCGCGGTACGACGTGCGGGAGCTGGCGCTGCGGGCCCGCGCGGGCGGCAACCCGGTCATCCCGCTGGTCGCCGAGCTGACGGCGGCGGCCGGTCCTCAGGCGGACGGTCATGTCCACCGGGGCGCCACCAGCCAGGACATCATGGACACCGCGGCGATGCTGGTCGCGCACCGTACGCTCGGGCTGCTGCTGGATGACCTGGACCGCGCCGCGGCGGCCCTCGCCGAACTGGCGGCCACCCACCGGGACAGCGCGCTGCCGGGCCGCACCCTGACCCAGCACGCGGTACCCACCACCTTCGGGCTGAAGGCCGCGGGCTGGCGGTCGCTCGCCCTCGACGCACGGCGGCGCCTGTCGGCCGTGCGCGAGACGCTGCCCGCACAGCTGGGCGGGGCGGCCGGCACGCTGGCCGCTTTCGAGGGGTACGCCCGAAGCAGCGCCGGGCAGCAGGCCCCCTCTGACACGGCGCTGCGGCTGCCGGGCGTCTTCGCCGAGGAGACCGGGCTGGCCGAGCCGTCGCTGCCCTGGCACACCTTGCGCACCCCCGTCGCCGACCTGGCCGCCGCGCTGGCGCACACCACCGGGGCGCTCGGCAAGTTCGCCGCCGATGTACTGGTGTTGGGCCGTACCGAGGTGGGTGAGGTGGCGGAGGGCGGCGGCAGCGGCGCCGGCGGCTCGTCGGCCATGCCGCACAAGGCCAACCCGGTGCGCGCCACCCTGGTCACGGCAGCGGCCCGGCAGCTCCCCGCCCTCGCCGGGGCCCTGTTCGGCGCGCTCGTGGCGGAGGACGAACGGCCGGCCGGAGCCTGGCACAGCGAGTGGCAGTGCCTCCGCGAAGCCCTCCGGCTGACCGGCGGAGCCGCCCAGTGCGCCGCCGAACTCGCCGAGGAGTTGCGGGTGCGGCCCGAACGGATGCGGGAGAACCTCGCGCTGACGCACGGCCGGATCCTCTCCGAGCACGCCGCGGTGGCGCTGGCCGGGCACGTGGGAAGAGAGCGGGCGAAGTCCCTGGTCGGCGACGCGGCGGCCCGCTCAGCCGCGGAGCGGATGCCGCTGGTCGACGTACTGCGCGAGCTGCCGGAGCTGGCGGACGTACCGGAGGACGTCTGGCAGGAGCTGAGCGATCCGGCCCACGCCACGGGGTGCGCGGCACGGCTGGCGGACCGTGCGTCGGCCCGGCCCCCGGTCCCGGGGGCCGGGCAGTTCCCCGGGGAGGAACCGTGACCCTGCTCCACCACCGTCTCGACGGCCCGGCCGACGGAGTGCCGCTGATCCTCGGGCCCTCCCTCGGCGCCTCGCTCGCCGTCTGGGAGCCGCAGCTGCCCGCGCTGGCACGCCACCACCGGGTGCTGCGCTACGACCTGCCCGGGCACGGCGGCTCCCCCACCGACGTCCTGGCCGACCCGGCGCCCGGCCGCACCACCGTGGCCGAGCTGGCCGCTCATGTGCTCGCACTCGCCGACCACCACGGCTGGGGCGGTTTCCGTTACGCGGGCATCTCCCTCGGCGGCGCCCTCGGCACCCAGCTCACCGTGCACCGCCCCGGGCGCGTCGACTCGCTGGCGGTGGTGTGCTCCTCCGCCCGGTTCGGCGAGCCGGACGGCTGGCGGGAGCGGGCAGCGCTGGTGCGCGCCGCGGGCACCCGGGCGCTCCTCGGCGCCGCTCCGGGGCGCTGGTTCGCCGATCAGGCCACCGCCGCCACCGGTACCGGCAAGCGGCTGCTGGCCGATCTCGCGGCGGCCGACTCCGCCGGCTACGCCGCCTGCTGCGACGCGCTGGGCGCCTTCGACCTGCGTGCCGAGCTGCGCCGGGTGGCCGCGCCCACGCTGGTCGTCGCCGGCAGCCGGGACCCGGCGACCCCGCCCGCGCACGCCCGCGAGCTGGCCGAGGGCATCCCCGGCGCCTCTCTCGTCGAGATCGAGGGGGCCGCGCATCTGGCCGGTGTCGAGCGGAGCGACGCGGTCACCTCGGCCCTGCTGGACCACTGGGGGCCGGCCGACGGCCGCACCGACGAAGGAGCTGTGCGCGTATGAACCCTCCCCGCCACTCACAGGTGGCCGTGGTCGGCGCGGGCCCGGCGGGGCTGCTGCTGGCCCTGCTGCTCCGGCGGAACGGCGTCGACTGCGTCGTTCTGGAGAGCCGGGACCGCTCGTACGTCGAGCAGCGGCAGCGGGCCGGGATCCTGGAGCAGAGCACCGTGGACACCCTGCGCCGGGCGGGCGCAGCGGCGCGGCTCGACCGCGAGGGGCTGCCGCACGACGGGATCGAACTCCGCTTCGGCGGGCGCCGTCACCGCATCGACT
>NZ_JAGPXJ010000174.1:0-6639 GCF_018070605.1 Streptomyces sp. B15 | reverse complement strand
GCATCCCCAGCGTCCCGTCGCCGACGACGGCCACCCGGTCGCCGGGGCGTACCCGGGCCCGGAGCGCGGCTGCCGCGACACACGCCGCGGGCTCCAGCAGCGCGGCGGCCGTCAGGTCCGCCCCGTCGGGCAGCGGGTGCAGCAGGCGGGCCGGGAGGGTGAGGGTGGGGGCCATGGCGCCCGGCTCGGTGAACCCGGTCTCGGCGTATCCGGCGGTGCACAGCGTGGTGTCACCGGTGTGGCAGCGTTCGCACACCTGGCAGTTGCGGAACCCCTCCCCCACCACCTTGCGGCCCACCACGGCCTCCGGTACCCCGTCGCCGGCCTCGACGATCGTGCCCGACCACTCGTGGCCGGGCGTGACGGGGTAACGGGCGTACGGTGCCGGGCGGTTGCCCTGGTACAGCTCCCGGTCGCTGCCGCAGATCCCGGCCGCGTGGACGCGCACCAGCGCCTCCCCGGGGCCGGGCGGGCGCGGGGTGTGCGGAGCGAGGCGGGCGGCGCCGGGCCCGTCCAGTACGACGGCAAGGCCGGCCGCTTCCGTGCCGTCCGGGGCCGCGTTCACCGGTTGCCGCCGTCGGGGTTGCGGGTCTCCCAGCCCTCGGCCCACAGGTCGAAGTGGGCGCGCTGCTGCGGGAACTCGGCCGCCGCGTCGGTGTCCAGCTCGACGCCCAGGCCCGGTGCGTCGGAGAGGGTGAAGCAGCCGGTTTCGGGGTCGACCTGGGGCGCGCCCTTGACGACCTTCTTGATCTCGGCGTCCGCGAAGTCGTTGAAGTGCTCCAGCACCTTGAAGTTGGGCGTCGCGAAGCCCACCTGGAGGCTGGCGGCGGTCAGTACGGGGCCGCCGACGTTGTGCGGGGCCACGAGCATGTAGTGGGTCTCGGCGGTGGCCGCGAGCTTGCGGGTCTCGGCGATGCCGCCGAGGTGGCCGAGGTCGGGCTGGAGGATGTCGGCCGCCTGGCTCTCGAACAGCTCCCGGAACTCGATCCGGTCGTGGATGCGCTCCCCCGTCGCCACCGGGATGTCCACCTTGTCGGCGACCTTGGCGAGGGCCTTGAGGTTCTCCGGCGGCACCGGTTCCTCCAGCCACGCGGGCCGGAACGGCGCCATCTCGTGGGCGAGCCGCACGGCGGTGGCGGGCGCGAAGCGGCCGTGCATCTCCAGCATCAGTTCCGCCTCGGGGCCGATGGCGTCCCGCACCGCCTCGATGAGGGAGACCGCGTAGCGGGTGTCCTCGTGGGAGAGCTCCAGGTGCCCGGTACCGAACGGGTCGATCTTCAGCGCGCGGTAGCCGCGGGCCATGACGTCCTTGGCGGCCTGGTGGTAGGCCTCGGGGGTGCGCTCGGTGGTGTACCAGCCGTTGGCGTACGCCTTGACGGTGTCGGTGACGTTGCCGCCCAGCAGCTGCCAGACGGGTACGCCCAGCGCCTTGCCCTTGATGTCCCAGCAGGCCATCTCCACACAGGCGATACCGGACATCACGATCTCGCCCGCGCGCCCGTAGTCCCCGTACTTCATCCGCCGTACCAGGTCCTCCGTACGGAACGGGTCGGAACCGGTGATGTGGTTGGCCTCCGCCTCCCGCAGATAGCCGAGCAGCGCGTCGGTGTGGCCCAGCATCCGGGTCTCGCCGACACCGGTGAGTCCTTCGTCGGTGTGGACCTGGACATAGGTGAGGTTCCGCCAAGGCGTCCCGACCACGTGGGTGCTGATACCGGTGATGCGCACGAGAGCCGCTCCTGTGAAGTCGTTCGCTACGTTCGAGATTTCGTCACGCGTTCGAAATAGCGATGTGACACTAAGGAGGGGCGAGAGGGGTGTCAATGGTCGCGACGCGCTTTTCTGTGCGAGTCGTTGGTGGGCACTGATCGACCTTGTTGCCCCGTGTCAGGGGAACCTTATTGCCCGGCGTCAGCGGCGGGGAGTGATCCTGCTGTGAATCCGGTAGCGGTGCGGCTCCAGGTCGTCGTCCGGCGGCCGCAGCCGGACGGTCACCGGGCCCGCGAAGCTGAAGTGCCGCTCGGCGGCGTGCCGTCGCACCTCGGAGGCGAGCCGCGCACCGACCGCGCCGGCCTCGCCCGCCAGCCGCGCATAGCTGTCGGCCGGCAGCTCCAGCTCGAAGGCGTTGGGCACCACGGTGCGATCCCGGCCCACGATCACCGCCTTGGCGTCGCACTCGCGGCGCAGCACCTCGAGCACCTCGACCGACTCCCTGGACCCACGGGCAAACAGGCGCCACAGGGAGCCGGAGAAGCGCTCCATCCTGCCTTCGACGTCATGGAAGAACTTCATCGCTCCCCGCTTCCCGCCCCACCCGGCAAGCATGTCCCCCCGAACGGGTGGCGCTTGCCGGGGAGCGGGCGCGGGGCCACGTCCGTGCCCGGTCAGGAGGCGGGCGGCGCCCAGCCGTTGGGGCACGAGCGGGCCCGGGAGCCGTAGACGTAGTCGACGAAGTTGCGCAGATCCTCCCGCCACAGCCGCATCTCGTGCCCGCCGGGCCCGGTGCAGTAGCGGTGGGCGACCCCGCGACCGCGGAGCGGACGGTGGAGAGCCTCGTTCCAGCCGTGGATGTCGGCCTCGCCCGTCCCCGCGTACAGGGCGAGCCGGCCGTCGTAGGCCGTGTACGACGCCTCGCTCCCGGCGACCTGTACCGGATTGAAGGCGGCCCAGCCCGAGGAGGGGCCGAAGACCGTGCTCATCCGGTAGGACGTGCTGCCGGTGACGCGGTACTTTCCGTCGAGCAGTCCGGTCCAGGAGAAGGCCGCACCGTAGAACCACAGGGAGTCGCCGACGGTCTGCTGGGCGGCGGCGGGCCGGATGTCCGTACCGCCGGAGAAGGCGCCGACGGCGGAGAAGAGATCCGGGTGCGCCGCCGCGTACTTCAGCGCGCCCAGCCCGCCCATCGAGGCACCGGCGACCGCCCGCCCCGAACGGTCGGCCCGCGTCGCGAAGTTGGCGTCCACCCACGGCAGCAGCCGGCGGATGTGGAAGGTCTCCCACCGGGGGGCGAAGTTGCCGTCCGTATGGCCCTGCCAGTCGCTGTACCAGCCCGCCTTGCCGCCCTCCGGCATGACGACGATGCCGTTGAACGCGGTCCCCCGCAGGGTTTCGACGATGTCGCCGCCGTCCGGCTTCGACCACTGCTCGACATCGGCCGCCCCGCCGTGCAGCAGATACAGCACCGGGTACTGCTTGCGGGGGTCGTAGTCGGTGGGCAGCAGGATGCGGGCCTTCACCGGCCTGCGCACCGGGTCGATGGAGGGAGCGCCCGGGCCGGCCGGGCGGAAGATCGCGTCGGTGAGGAATGTCGCCTCGCCCAGCCGCCCGCCGAAGCCGGGCACCTCGTGCCACGACCGGAGCGTCAGCCCGTGCGAGTCGGGAGCCGGGAGCGCGGGCAGCGCGGTGGCCCTGGCCGCCGCGTCACCGGTTGCCTGCGCGGGGGCGGCACCGGCCGCGAGCGGAGCGAGCGCGAGCAGCCCGGCCAGCAGGCAGGCGCCTACGGACCGGCGTGGGGCCCTGTGTACGGAACCGGGTGCGGGTCCGGGTCCGGATCTGGGCGCTGGTCCGGGTACGGATCTGGATGCGGAGCTGTTCTCGGGTGGCCGCATGGCCCCTCCCCTGTTCGCCAGTGCTCGACAGATGTGCCGCTGACGAGGGGAACGTAGGCCTCCGTGCGCCCAAGGGGCATCCAGCGGCCGGTTGGTCCCGCACGGTGCCGACCGGCACCAGCGAGGTAGCGGGCCGACCGCCCTCCAACCAGCACGGTATTGCGTGCCACCGGCCATGGGGCACGGAGGGACGCGGAGCGGCCCAGAAAGGCCCAGAAAGGCCCGGAGAGGCGCGGAGAGGCGCGGAGGCACAGCCCCGCGCCTCCTCCGTCAGCTGCGGTGGGACTCGGTGTGCAGCCCGAGAGCCTGTGCCAGCTCCTGCACGTTGGTGAAGCGCTGGTCGGCGGGGAGCCCCTCGGCCATCTCCAGGAGCCGGTCGGGGGCGTGCTCGGCGCGCAGCGCGTCCAGCACCTCCTCGCGTCCGGTCGGGTACAGATGCCGGCCCAGGTACTGCGCGATCTCGGAGCGCAGCTCGACGTCGCGCGAGGTCATCCCCTCCGGGGTGCCTCCGGTGCGCAGGGCCTGCGGGTCCCGGTAGGGCTCGGGCTGGTCCTCGCCCGAGGGCTCCATCTCCCGCGCCTCCTCGCGGTTGGAGCGCAGATCGCCGCGCATCCGCTTCTTGGCCTCGTCGTCCTGGATCGGTCCGTTCTTGTCGTTCTCCTGCATGGTGTGCTCCTTACGTGCTGAGCAGACAGAAGGAGGCGCCCTTGGGGTCACGGAGCGTCGCCGTCCGCCCCAGGGGGCCTTCCCGGGGCGGGGTGGCGACCGTGCCGCCCTCCTGTTCCGCGGCGCTCACCGCCGCGTCAAGATCGGGTACCCGGAAGTACGGCTCCCATCGCGGCCGGATACCCGGATCGGGCGGCGACTCCAGCGCGCCACCGCGCAACCCGGCCACCGGGTGGCCGTCCACCCGGACGACGATCTCGTCGTACTGCTCCTCATAGGTGACCCCATGGCTCGGATCCTCCATCCAGTCGAAGATCTCGCCGTAGAAGACCGCGGCGGCGAAGGCGTCGGAGGTGTGCAGCTGGAGCCAGGCGGGGGCGGGGCCCGAGCCGACCCACCAGGAGGCGGGCCCGTCGCCCTGCCACAGCCCGAACGGCGCGCCCCACCGGTCGGCCGCGATGACGGAACGGCCGCCACCCGCCCGCAGGGGGCCCACCGCCACGGTGGCACCCCGTTCGGAGATCCGCTCCGCGACCACGTCGGCGTCCTCGACATGGAAGTACACCGTCCAGCGCTCGGCCTCGGGGCCCGCGCCCGCGGTCAGCTGGTTGATCCCGGCCACCGGCTGACCGTCCACCGTGGCGATCCGCGCGTCGGGGCCCGCGTCCGAGGAGACGAACGTCCAGCTCAGCACCGGCCCGTAGAAGTCTTCGGCGGCCCGTTGATCGGGGGTCATCAGACTCACCCAGCAGGGCACTCCGCCGACCGAAGCCATGTGTCCGCCTTCCCGCCGCGTGGCGACATCGTGCGTGCTCCACTCAGGGTACATAGCGGCTCGTACCTGGCATAACGGACAGCGGCCCGGTGGACACCGGCCGGGACCCGTCCGGACGGCTCAGACACCGCCGCGGGCGCTCGCGGAGCGGCCCGCACGGTGCGGGACGTCCACGACGAGACCCGGAGCAGCGACACCGAGGGGCCCGCGCCACGACTCCGCGGCGGCTTCGTGCGCCGCTTCCGGGTCCGTCCCCGGCCACAGGTGGGTGAGCAGCAGCCGGGCGGTCAGCAGATACGGCGCGTCGGCGGTCGGCACCTGGTGGAGGTAGGTCGCTTCCGACAGCAGCAGATCGGCGTCGCGGGCCAGCCGCGGGATGTCGGGGCTCGGCCCCGTGTCACCGGTGTAGGCGAGCACCGCCTCCGGCGTGCTCAGCCGGAGGCCGGCGTTGGGCACGAAGTGCGGCAGCAGCCAGGTGTCGGTCACGAACGGGCCGATCTCGAACCGGTCGCCCGGCCGGAACTCTGTGAGCCGGTACGCCTCGGCGAGCATGCTCGGCTTGTCCAGCGCGAGGACGGCCTCGACCGCGCCGTGCGGAGCGTACACCGGCAGCGCGGGTGGCGGGGCGTCGCTCAACTGCCGGGCCCGCAGCAGCGGGTTGAGGTCGGCACAGTGGTCGGGGTGGCCATGACTGATCAGTACGGCGTCGACCGCGTCCACCGTGCCGTGGTCGAGCAGGCGGGGCAGCGTGGCGTACCCGGGGTCGACCAGCAGCCGGAATCCGGCGTACTCGACGAGGTAGCCGCTGCACGCCTGGTCCGCCGTGGGCCACGCCCCGCAGCCGCCGAGTACCGTCAGTCGCATACGACCGGACTCTAGCCCCGGCCAGCCCCGACGAACAGCTGTTTTCCCGGGCGACGGCCGACGCGGCCGGGGCCCCGACGCGCTGAGGGCGGGCGCTCAGCGCCCCAGCCGGAACGTGGCGATCTCCCACGGCCGCAGCGGCACCGTGACGGCCCCGCCTGCCACCGCCGACGGCTCACCCTGCTCGACCGGCCGGCCCAGCAGATCGCACCGTACGGCGGCGCGCAGCCCGTGGAGCGCGAGCCGGACGGCCGCCGGGTGCGGGGACTGGGCGACGACCCGTACCTCCAGCTGCCCTTCCCGCTGCCGCACCGAGCTGAGGACGACGCCCTCGCCCGCGACGGACAGCCCCTCGGCCGCGTCCGGCAGCGGGGTGGCGGCGGGGGCGGTGCCGTACAGAGCGGCGAGCGGATGGCGGAAGGACTCGGCGGCGGAGTGCACCCCGCCGCGGTGCCACTCACCCGGATACGGCAGCAGCCCGAAGGTCACCGTGCGCAGCCCCCGGCACTGGGCCTGCGGAGTGGCGAACTCGCCGCCGGCGGGCTCGTCGCGCCACACATGGCGGTTGCGGGACATCCGCCCGGTGGGCCGCAGCAGCGTCAGGGCCAACTCGGTGCCGTCGGCGACCAACTCGTACTCGGTGGCGTGCTCCAGCAGCACGGCGGCGCCACCGGCCGCGACGAAGGCGGAGGCGGGACACGTCGGCAGCGGCTCCACGCCGAAGCC
>NZ_JAGPXJ010000173.1:0-6679 GCF_018070605.1 Streptomyces sp. B15 | reverse complement strand
TCCCCGATCTTCACCGAGATCAGCGGATTCGGATCGGGTGCGGTTCCCTGGCTGTTCGCCGTGTTCGGCGCCGGCACCATCGTCGGCAACGTCGTCACCGGCCGTCTGGCCGACCGGTACATGCTGCCGCTGCTGGTGTACGGCTTCGCGGTCGTCACCCTCGTCCTGGTCGTCTTCGCGCTGGTGGCGCACCACCGGGTCCTCACGGTGGTGGCGGTGGCCGTGCTCGGGCTGACCGGGCTGCCGCTCAGCCCCGTCATGGGCGCGCGGGTCATCCGGGTCTCCAACGACGGTCCGCTTGTCAACACGGTGAACGCGTCGGCCATCAATGTGGGTGTCGTCGTGGGCCCGTGGGCCGGGGGAGTGGCCATCAGCCTGGGGCTGGGACTTCTCTCGCCGCTGTGGATCGGTGCGGCCATGGCCGCGACGGGGCTGCTCGCGATGGCCCCGGCGGCTCTTGCCGCCCGCCGCGCCCGCCGCGCCCGCCGCGACCGCCGCGACCGCCGCGACCGCCGCGCACGGCGTGGCGGTCCGGTCCCGCCGACCGGGCCGGAAGGAGCGGACGCCGAAGACGCCGGGGCCGCAGCCGCCCGGACGGAGGGGACCCGGGGTGCGGCGGCCGAGGACCACCGGGCCTCCTCCCAGGGCGACGGGGCACGGATGCAACCGTGACGCCCGGCGGCCGGGGCCGCAGCGGTGTCCGACCCCGGCCGCCTGCGCTGCCCGTCCACGGGGAGGAGCGGACGGTCATTCCCCCACGACTGCGAGCGTGAACCCGTCGTAGCCCTTGGCGCCCACGGTCTGTACCGTCGTGGCGCTCACCCGCGGCTCGGCGGCGAGCATGTCGTGGAGAGCCCTGGCGCCGTCCACCGCCGGGTCCGTGCCGGCCGAGTCGACGAGGGAGCCGCCGAGGACCACGTTGTCGACGACGATGACGCTGCCGGGCCGGGACAGCGCGAGCGCCCAGCGGAAGTACTCGGGCATGCCGGGCTTGTCGGCGTCGATGAAGCACAGGTCGAACGGCCCGGCCCCTTCCGCGGCGAGCTGCGGCAGCACGTCGAGCGCCTTGCCGACCCGCTGGTCGACCAGGTGGGTGAGGCCGGCATCCTCGATGTGGACCGCGGCCGCCTTGGCGAACAGGATGCCGGACTCGATCGTGATCAGCTTCCCGTCCGCGGGGAGGGCCCGGGCCAGCCAAATGGTGCTGTACCCGCTGAAGGTGCCGATCTCCAGGACGGTGCGCGCGCCGTGGATACGGGCCAGCAGGTGCAGCAGCTTGCCCTGGTGTGCAGAGACCTCGACGTCCGGCAGGCCGGCTTCCCGGCTCGCCCGGGAGGCCTGCTCCAGGGTGGTGTCCTGCGGTATCAGCAGCTTGCCGGTGTAGGAGTCGACGGCTGTCCACTGCTCCTGGCTCATGGCTCCTGCCTCTTCGAGAAGGGGGAAGGGACGAAGACGATGTGCGCACGGCGGGGCGGCCGCCGCGCTGGGAAGGGCACGGCTTCGCAGAGACGAAGATTGCGATTCGGAAATCATGCCGAGCATATGCCGCAGGAGCCGGGCAGGGAAGAGGGCGGCTTGCGACGCCCCGGATGGGCGCGTGGGCGAGGGCGGCCGGCGGCGGCTATCGCCGGCGGGCCGCCACCTCGGCCAACCTCCGCATGGTTTCCGGTATCGGAGCCGCGACCGCTGCGGTGAAGTCCGCGTCGTCCGCGGAGGGTCCGTCGATGTCCACCCGGTGGATGAGGCGGGCGCCCTCGGCCAACGCCTCGATCCGGTGGGTGAACCGCAGGAAGGTGCCGTCCGGGGTGCGCGTCTCGGTGCTCAGGCGGCACTCGGGGATCGCCTCGACGATGGTGATCGGGGCGGGTGGCCGGCCGTGCAGGGTCAGGGTGCCGCGGGTTCCGGCGGTCGGCGGGCCGGAGAGGGTCAACCGGGCCACTTCGCGGTCCCATCGGGGCCACTGCGCCGGGTCGGCGTAGCAGTTCCACGCCGCCGCCGGGGTGGCGGTGGTGGTGCGGGAGTGTTCGTAGGTCCACATGTGCGGCGGCTCCGGTCGGTCGGGATCGGGGGACCTCGCAGGGTCGAGGTAGTGATTGCTGCTAGGAAATCATATTGCTAAGGTGGATCACGACAGGGCCGTTGTGCCGAGTGGACGTTGGGGGAGCAGCATGGAAGGACGGGGGCACTTCAGCGGAGACATCGTTCTCTCGGGCGCCCGTGAGAACAACCTCAAGAACGTCTCCCTGACGATCCCGAAGGGCAAGCTCACCGTCTTCACCGGAGTCTCCGGCTCGGGCAAGTCCTCGATCGTCTTCGACACCATCGCGGTGGAATCGCAGCGCCAGCTCAACGAGACCTTCCCCGCCTATGTGCGCAACCGGCTGGCACGGCACGCCCGCCCCCGGGCCGAGATCATGGAGAACCTGTCCACGGCCATCGTGGTGGACCAGAAGCCGTTGGGCGGCAACTCCCGCTCCACGGTCGGCACCATGACGGAGATCCAGCCCATGCTGCGAGTCCTGTTCTCCCGGCACGGGCAGCCCAGCGCGGGACCGTCCAACCACTACTCGTTCAACGACCCGCACGGCATGTGTGAGACGTGCCACGGGCTCGGCCGCACCGTCACCGTCGCTCTCGACCGCCTGCTCGACGAGACCAGGACGCTGAACGAGGGCGCCATCACCTACCCCTCCTTCGCACCCGGCACGGCCCAGTGGCAGCTCTACGCCGAGTCCGGCCTGTTCGATCCCGACAAACCGCTCAGCAGCTTCACGGCACAGGAGCGGGAACTGCTGCTGTACGGCGGCGGATTCAAGGTGGACCGGCGCAGCAAGAACAGCGTCTACAAGAACGAGTACGAAGGCGTGGTCGTCCGCTTCACCCGCCGCTACCTCAACCGGGACGCGGACTCCCTCAGCCAACGGGACCGCAAAGCCGTCGCGGAAGTCACCGAGGAAGGCACCTGCCCCGAGTGCGCGGGCGGCAGGCTCAACAGCGTCGCGCTCGGCTCCCGGATCGGCGTACACAACATCGCGGACTACTGCGCCATGGAGGTCAACGACCTCATCCCCGTCCTGGAGGCGCTCCACGACCCGGTGGCCAAACCCGTCGCCCAAGCCGCCCTCGCGGCCCTGCGCCGCATCCAGGCAGTGGGCCTCGGCTACCTGAGCCTGGACCGCGAGACCTCCACCGTCTCCGGCGGGGAGGGCCAGCGCCTCAAGACCGTCCGCCACCTCGGCAGCAGCCTCACCGATGTGACGTACATCTTCGACGAGCCGAGCGTGGGCCTGCACCCGCGCGATGTCGAACGCCTCAACGCACTGCTGCTCGCCCTCCGGGACAAGGGGAACACCGTCCTCGTTGTCGAGCACGACCGCGATGTGATCGCCGTGGCCGACCACGTCGTCGACATCGGCCCCGGCGCGGGAGCGCACGGCGGTGAGGTCGTCTATGAAGGCACCGTCGAAGGGCTGCGCCGGTCGGACACGCTCACCGGGCGATGGCTGCGGCAGGTGCCGGGCCTCGCGCGCAACCACCGCACACCGAAGGGCGCCTACGTCCTGCGGGAGGTGAATCTCCACAATCTCAAGAACCTCACCGTCGAGGTGCCCTCCGGCGTTCTGACCGCCGTCACCGGGGTGGCCGGATCCGGCAAGTCCACGCTCGTCACCAAGGCCCTCGCCGCCCAGCAGCCGCACGCCATCTGCGTCGACCAGTCGGCCATCGGCATCTCGCCCCGTTCCACCCCCGCCACCTACGTCGACATCATGGACACGGTCCGCAAACTGTTCGCCGCGGCCAGCGGCGTCGAAGCGGGTATGTTCAGTTTCAACTCGACAGGCGGCTGCCCCACCTGCCGGGGCCGCGGCGTCATCCAGACCGATCTCGCCTTCCTGGAGCCGGTCACCCTCACCTGCGAGACCTGCGAGGGGCGCCGCTACCGCGAGCAGACCCTGCGCCATCGCCTCGACGGCAGGAACATCGTCGAGGTCCTGGAGCTCACCGTCGAAGAAGCACTGGACTCCTTCTCCGAGCCGGGCGTGCTGCGCAAGCTGCGCAGGCTCCAGGAAGTGGGGCTCGGCTACCTCACACTCGGCCAGCCGCTTTCCACCCTCTCCGGCGGCGAGCGGCAGCGGCTGAAACTGGCCGACCGGCTCCACGAGTCGGGCGGGCTCTACCTCTTCGACGAACCCACCACCGGGCTCCACATGGCCGACGTGACCGACCTCCTCACGCTCCTCGACCGCCTGGTGGACAGCGGAAACACCGTCGTCGTGGTGGAGCACGATCTCGACGTGGTCAAGCGGGCCGACTGGGTCATCGACCTCGGCCCCGAAGCAGGTCACCACGGGGGCCGGATCCTCTTCGAAGGGACCCCGGCCGCGCTGCTGTCGGCACCGGATTCGATCACCGCCGACCACCTCAGGAAAGACCTCGCACAGGGCGCCGCACAGCGCTGAGTCTCCGTACCCTCCGCACGCAGCACGCAGCACGCAGCACGCAGCACGCAGCACGCAGCACCAGCACCCCGTACCCGCAGCCGGAGCGGCAGCGGCAACCGGCCGGTGTCCGCGGCCGGCCGCGCGTGTCCGTGTCACGGCTTCGCCGCAGTAAGGACGGTCATGACAGAACCCACGCAATCCGACACCCGGCGCGCGCTGGAAACCGGGCTGACGGGCCTCACCTTTCCCCGGAAGGTCATCGTGGTGGGCGCCGGCCTCGCCGGACTGGCCATCGCCTACGAACTCGCCCGGCACGGCAGCCAGGTGACAGTGCTCGAGGCCACGGACCGGCCCGGAGGACGGGCATACACCCTCCGCGAACCCTTCGCCGACGGGCTCTACGCCGAGGCCGGAGCCATGACCGTCACCCCCTACTGCCACTACTCGATGCACTACCTGCGGGAACTCGGCGTCGGCCTGGAGCGCTCCGACCTGCTGGACCCCGACTTCGCGTACTTCATCGACGGCAAGTTCGCCACCACCGACCGGGCGTCGCTCGCCCGGCTCGGCCTGCCCCTCACCGACGAGGAGCGGGGCATGGACGTCCCGGAGATGATCGACACCTATGTCCAGTCCGTCTGCCGGAAACTGCAGCCGGACATCGACGCGCCGGAATGGTCCGTGACCGAGCGCCTGGCTCCGTACGACCGGCAGTCCGTCCACGAGGCCCTGCGCGCGGCAGGCGCCTCGGAGGCCGCGATCGACCTGATGGACCCCTTCTTCCTGGAGATGCGGGGCGGCGACCTCAAGGCGGCCTCTGCCCTCTCCTGGCTGCGCCACGAGGCGAGTCCGCACTCCATGGCCAGGGCCGACGGGCGCTGGTCGAAGATCGCAGGCGGCACGGACCGGTTCCCACGGGCCTTCGCCGAGCACCTCAAGGACCGCATCCGCTACCGGAACCCCGTCGTGCGGGTCACCCAGGACGCCACCGAGAGCCGCGTCACGTTCGTCGACCACGGCACCTTGCAGACACTCGCGGCCGACCACGTCGTCATGACGGTGCCCTTCAGCGTGATACGACACGTCGACTTCTCCGACGCGGGCCTCTCGGAGGTCAAACAGGACGCCATGCGACGCCTGCGGTACTCCTCCATCGTCCGCGTCTACCTCCAGATGCGGCGGAAGTTCTGGCACGACGCCAACCTCAGCTACTCCACCGACCTGCCCATCCGGTGGGTCCGCGACGCCACACCACACATGCCCGGCCCCCGCAAGATCATCGAGTGCATGATGACGGGCCGTCGGGCCCGCGCCGTCGCGGCGATGACCGACGAGGAGCGGCTGTGTTTCACCCTCGACCAGCTCGAAGAGCCGCTGCCGGGCGCCGCGGAACACTTCGAGGCCGGCACCTCGGTCGTCTGGGACCAGCGCCCCTACACCGAAGGGGCCTACATCCTGCCCGAGAGGCACCACAGCACGCTGATGCCCGCGATCCGCAAGCCCGAGGGCCGGATCCACTTCGCCGGTGAACACGCGGCCTTCGAACCCAACGGCGGCGCGATGACCTTCGCCCTGGAATCCGCCGTACGCACCCTCGTCGAACTCGGCCACGGCGCGGACCCCGCCTGAGGGCCTCCTGCCGACGGGCCTCTCCCACCCCGCGGCCTCTCCCTCTCGTGCCTCTCCGCCCCGACGGCCCTCCCTCCACCGGCCGGGTCCCCCGGGCCCCTCGCTTCCGACACACTCGCAGGAGGAACAGCGTGATGAAGGACGCCCTCGTCGAACTCGTCAGCACCGGCGGGCAGCGGGTACACGCCCAGACCGACCAGCTGAGGGCCGCGGGTCCGGCCGTACGCATCCGGCTCCCGGAGGGAGTCGTCGCGTGGTCCGTGACCCGCGGCGAGCTGGCCAAACGACTGCTCGCCCACCAGAACGTCTCCAAGGACGCCCGCAAGTCTTGGCCCGGCTATCGGCCCGGTGCCATCCCCTGGCTGAACCCCTGGGTCGATGTCATCTCGATGTTCACCACGGACGGGGAGGACCACGACCGGCTGCGGCGGTTGGTGGGCAAGGCCTTCACGCCGCGCCGCATCAACGACCTCCGCCCTGCGATCGAGAAGATCGTGGCGGACCTCCTGGACGGTTTGGCCTCCCACGAGAACGACGAGGAACCGGTTGATCTGCGCGCCTGTTTCGCCCATCCGCTGCCGACGCGCCTGATATGCGACCTCTTCGGG
>NZ_JAGPXJ010000172.1:0-6910 GCF_018070605.1 Streptomyces sp. B15 | reverse complement strand
GCTAAGGAGAATCGAACTCCTGACCTCTTGCATGCCATGCAAGCGCTCTACCAACTGAGCTATAGCCCCGAGGACCGGCGCCGGAGCGCCGCGAACGAGAAGCAGCTTAGCGGGTGGCCAGGCCAAATGAGAAATCCGGCCGTCCGCCGCCCTTCGACGGCGCCGATGCCCCCGGCCCGTCCCCGTCGTCCGCCCCGCGGCCCGTCTCAGTCGTCGTCGCCGAGCACCGGCTCGGGCAGGCTGCCCGCGTTGTGCTCCAGCAGCCGCCAGCCACGCACCGTCTCGCCCAGCACGGACCAGCTGCAGTTGGACAGACCCCCCAGCGACTCCCAGGTGGTGGGCGGCAGCCCGATGAGCCGACCGATGGTGGTGCGGATGGTGCCGCCGTGGCTGACGACGACGAGCGTGCCGCCGTCCGGCAGCTTCTCCACGGCGCGCTCCACCACGGGCGCGGCCCGCTCAGCGACCTCGGTCTCCAGCTCACCGCCGCCCCGGCGCACCGGCTCGCCGCGCTTCCAGGCGGCGTACTGCTCGCCGTAGCGGGCGACGATCTCCTCGTGGGTGAGGCCCTGCCACTCGCCCGCGTACGTCTCCCGCAGACCCTCGTCGTGGGAGATGTCCAGCCCGGTGAGTGCGGCCAGCTCCGCCGCGGTGGCCGCGGCGCGCTGCAGATCGGAGGCGACGATCGCATCGGGCCTCAGCGCCGCCAGCAGCCGTGCGGCACGTCGCGCCTGGTCGAGGCCGGCATCGGTGAGCGGAATGTCCGTACTGCCCTGGAAGCGCCGCTCCAGGTTCCACGCCGTCTGGCCGTGCCGCCATAGAACGATCTTGCGGTTCCGTACCGCCCCCGTGCCGTTCAGCGCAGTTCTCCGTCCAGTTCGTCCGCCGGTTCGGGCAGCTGCTCGTCGCCCGCCGCCACCGCGTTCGCGTGCTCGGCGGCCTTGCCACGGGTGGCCTTGGCCTCCTCGGGCAGCTCCAGCTCGGGGCAGTCCTTCCACAGCCGCTCCAGAGCGTAGAAGACCCGCTCCTCGCTGTGCTGGACGTGGACGACGATGTCGACGTAGTCGAGGAGCACCCAGCGGCCGTCGCGCTCGCCCTCGCGGCGGGCGGGCTTGGCGTCCAGCTCCTTGTTCAGCCGCTCTTCGATCTCGTCGACGATGCCCTTGACCTGCCGGTCGTTGGGTGCCGAGGCGAGCAGGAAGGCGTCGGTGATGGCGAGCACGTCGCTGACGTCGTAGGCGACGATGTCGTGCGCGAGCTTGTCGGCCGCCGCCTGGGCGGCGGTGTTGATCAGCTCGAGGGAACGGTCCGTGGCGGTCACAGGCAAGGCTTTCGGGTCGGAAACATCTCGTCTTCCAGGGTCTCACGGCCGCGCGACCGGATTTCGGCCCATGTCGCCGGGCCGACCGCCCGGTGTGCGCCGCACGGCCGGCCCTCGTCGTCGTGGACCACGTCTCAGCCCTTGTAATCGGCTCCCAGCAGCACCGTGACGTCCGCGTTGGCGGCGCCCTTGGCCTTGCGGACCGCGCTGCCGGGCAGCCCCAGCGTCTTGGCGACCTCTTCGGCCTTGGCCTTCTTCGCGGCGTCGGCATAGGTCACCAGCGACCTGGTGCGGGTGGCGGCGTTGCCGCCCTTGACGACCGTGTAGCCGCCGTTGACCAGCGCCGCGGAGGCCGCGTTGTCCAGTCCGCGCTCGCCGGTGGCGTTCTTCAGGCTGACCCGGGGCGCCGCGTCGGGGTCGGAGTTCTTGACGCTGCCGCCGAGCACCTTCTTGACGACCTGCTCGCTGACCTGCGGACTGAGGGTCCCGTCGGCCCGCACGGGGAGTGTCCGGGTGCGGTAGTCGCCCTGCTTCGCGTGGTTCGCCAGCTTGGCCAGCGAGGCACCCAGCTGGGACTCGGACAGCGAAGGATCGGGGATCTGGCCGAGGGACTCGACCGTCTTGGTGGCCGCCTCCGCGTCGCTGGAGAGCTTCTTGAGCACCGCCTGCATGACCTGCCCGAAGCGGGCGAGCTGCTTGGCCTGGGGCTCGCCCGCGGCGCGGTAGGTGGCGTAGGCGACGGCGGCGCGGCCGTCCAGGTCCTGCTTGCTGCCCCGCTCGACCTGCGGCTCTTCGCCCTTCTTCGCACCGGGCACGGTGGTGTCGGTGTCCAGGGCGATACCGCCGACCAGCTCGACCAGGTTCTCCAGGTAGGGAGTGTCCAGCCGCCAGGTGCCCTTGATGCCGGAGCCGAGCAGGGTGTTCAGCGCGTCACGGGTGGGTCCGGCCCCCCGGTCCTCCACCGACTTGCCCAGCGTCGTCGTGGTGCCGTTCTCCGTGGAGACGGCCAGCGAGTTGGGCAGCAGCACGGTGGAGCCCTCGCCCGCGCCCTCGTTGTCGACGAGCAGCGCCGTCGAGCTGGCGTCACCGCGCTCGCGCAGGTGCACCACGATCACGTTCCGCTGCTCACCCACCGCGGCGCCGCCCGGGCCCGCGTCGTCGCCGGTGCCCGGCAGCATGCCCGCGTGCCAGAGGTAGCCGACGCCGCCCACCAGCAGCAGCGCGAGGACGACGACCAGCGCGACGACGCGGTTGCGCCCCTTGCGCCTGGCCTCCTCGCGGCGCTCGGTACGGCTCTCGGTGAACTTGAGCCAGTCGATGACGTCCTCGGAGTCGTCGCTGGTCTCCTCCACGAACGAGAACTGTTCGGTGTGGTATTCGCCCTCCGCGTTGGAGGACGCCTCGGCCCGGCCGGAAGCGGCGCCGGTTCCGGCCTGTGCGGGCGGCTCCCCGTTCGCCGGCCGCTCGGACGGGGCAGGCTGTCCGGGCTCACCGGGCTGCCCCGGCTGCTCGTACGGCTCGTAGGCCCCGTACTGCTCCTGCTGCGGCGGTCGGCCCTGGGTGGGGACCCAGTCCGGCTGCTGCTGCGGCGCGGCGTAGGGCGCGGTCTGCTGCGGGGTCTGCTGCTGGGGGGCGTGCTGCTGGGGGGCCTGCTGCTGCGCGTACTGGTCGTACGAGCCGTACGCGTCGTAGTAGCCGCCCTGCTGCTCCGGATGGCCCGCATAGGGGTCGTAGCCGGTCTGCTGCTGCCCGGGGGGCTGGGCGGCCTGGGCATACGGATCGTACGCCGGGTACGGGTCCTGTCCGGCGTAGGTGCCCTCCTGCGGCGCTTCCTGCCTGCGGTATACGGGCCTGCCGTACTCGTCGTAGCCGATGATCTCGGGCTGCGGGCCGTACGGGTCGTATCCGTAGCCGTCGCTCACGCTCGCGGGTCCCCCTCCGTGCCGCCCCGGTACAGCGCACGCTTGCTGATGTACCGCACCACGCCGTCGGGAACCAGGTACCAGACCGGGTCGTCGCGCTCCACCCGTGCGCGGCAGTCCGTGGAGGAGATGGCCAGCGCCGGGACCTCCACCAGGGAGACCCCGCCCTGCGGCAGCCCGGGGTCGGCCAGCGCATGGCCCGGACGGGTGACGCCGATGAAGTGGGCCAGCGAGAAGAGCTCTTCGGTGTTGCGCCAGCTGAGGATCTGCGAGAGCGCGTCGGCACCGGTGATGAAGAACAGGTCGGTGTCCGGATTGGCCTCGGCGAGCTCGCGCAGCGTGTCGATCGTGTACGTCTTGCCGCCGCGGTCGATGTCGATGCGGCTGACCGAGAACTGCGGGTTCGACGCCGTCGCGATGACCGTCATCAAATAGCGGTCCTCGGCCGGCGAGACCTGCTTGTGGCTCTTCTGCCACGGCTGCCCCGCCGGTACGAACACCACCTCGTCGAGGTGGAAGCGCGCCGCCACCTCGCTCGCGGCCACCAGGTGGCCATGGTGGATGGGGTCGAAGGTCCCACCCATCACACCGAGCCGCCGCTTACCGGTCCCGGGCACTATGTCCTCTCCCATGCGGGACGACTCTACGCTCAGCGGTCCCGGTTGAAGCGGGTGGTGATCCACAGCAGCAGCATCAGCGCGAGGAGCGCACCGCCGCCGGTCAGATACGGGCTCAGGCTCTCGTGCTGACCGCCCTCACCGTGCTCGCCCCCGGAGGCGAGGGTCAGCAGGGTGGCATGTGCGGTGCTGGGCAGAGTCATCGTCGGCGGAACCTATCCCTCGAGGCGCGGACAGTTGGCGTGCGCTGGTCCCTCGCCGCGGACCGGTGGACACACCGGCGCGACGCGGAGGTGCGCAGCCACATCGTAAGCGGGGACCCTCCGGCGCCTCACCCCGACTCATCCGGAACGCAACGGGAAGGCCCCGCTCCGCGTCCCACCCTCTAGTGTGGACAGCCCAGTCGATGAGGGGGAAACACGATGACAGACGGCACAGGCGGCACGGAGCGCCTGCCGGGCCGCGAGAGGCGGCGTTTTGAGGGCATCTCGTCACGCGCCTACGAGCACCCGACGGACCGCTCGGCCCTGGTCGCACTGCGCAAGCTGAGCGGGTTCGACACCGCGGTCAAGGCACTGAGCGGCCTGCTGCCCGAGCGCAGCATGCGGCTGCTGTTCCTCTCCGACTCGGTGCGGGTCAGCGACCAGCAGTTCGCCCATCTCAACGCGATGCTGCGGGACGCCTGTTACATCCTGGATCTGGAGAAGATCCCGCCGATGTACGTCACCCAGGACCCGAAGCCCAACGCGATGTGCGTCGGTATGGATGAGCCGATCATCGTGCTCTCCACCGGCCTGGTCGAGCTCCTGGACGAGGAGGAGATGCGCGCGGTGATCGGCCACGAGGTCGGGCACGCGCTCTCCGGCCACGCGGTCTACCGGACGATACTGCTGTTCCTGTCCAACCTGGCGTTCAAGGTCGCGTGGATCCCGCTGGGGAATGTCGCGGTCATGGCGCTGGTGACGGCGCTGCGCGAGTGGTTCCGCAAGTCGGAGCTGTCGGCCGACCGCGCCGGGCTGCTGGTGGGCCAGGACCTGCAGGCGTCGATGCGCGGGCTGATGAAGCTGGCCGGCGGCAACCACCTGCACGAGATGAATGTCGACGCCTTCCTGGCGCAGGCCGACGAGTACGAGGCGGGCGGCGATCTGCGCGACTCCGTGCTGAAGATAATGAACGTGCTGCCGCGCTCCCACCCCTTCACCACCGTGCGGGCCGCGGAGCTGAAGGAGTGGGAGGCCAGCCGCGACTTCCAGCGGATCATGGACGGCCACTACCCGAAGCGCACGGAGGACCAGGACACCTCGGTCCGGGACTCGTTCCGGGAGTCGGCGAACCACTACACCGAGTCGGTGCGCAACAGCAAGGACCCGCTGATGGGCTTCGTCCGCGATCTGGCGGGCGGTGTCGGTGACGTCGGGGGCAGGCTGCGCGACACCTTCACCGGCGGCCGGGGCGGCTCCGGGGGTCAGGACGGCGGAAGCGAGGGGAACGGCGGAAACGGACGGGCTAACGGCTCGAACGGGAAGGATGGTCCGGGCTCGGCTGAGCGCTAGACGCCAGCAGCCCGCACATCGAGGCGGCGGACCGGCCCCGCTCGTACGGGTCGGTCCCCGCCTTTCCCGCGTCCTTGGCGCGCTCGCCGGCAACCAGCGGGGTCAGCACTTCGGAGGAGTCCCCGCCGCAGTCCATCGGGCCGGCGCGCATGGCGACCTGCCGTACGTTGACCTGATGGTCGCGCAGGTCCTCGCGCTCGAACCGGAAGCGCACCTCCCTGCGGACGGAGAAGAGGGAGGCGCTCGTGCGGGCCTTCTCGCCCTTCTTCGCGTCGGCGGGGCGTACGGCGTAGACGAAGACGTGGTCGGCCGTCACCTCCAGGCCGTCCCCGACCTCCTGCACGGCAAGCGTGCCGTCGACCCGTACCTTCGAGCTGGCCAGCGCGGCCCTGTCGGTGTCGAGGCGCACCATCCAGGCCGTGGCGGCGTGCCGACCGTCACTGCGTGGCTTGTCGACGCTCCGGTCGAACTGGCGCTGCTGGCGGGGATTGAGCAGCACCCGCACCGGCCGCACGGCGCCGCCGGCGACCACCTGGGGGTCGAGCGAGCTTTGCACCACGTACTCCTTGGCCATGGTGAGCGCGGCAAGTACCTGACTCTCCGAGAAGTGGTCGCTGCTCCGAACGGGTGGCAGTGCCACTCCATCGGCCCCCTTCGCGAACCGGTCGGCAGGGCTGTTCTCGAACAGGTCCGCCGGGGTGCTGCCGGGGACCCGGCCGGTGGGCGCCAGCGGCAGCATTTCGCTGTGCAGGGGCTCCGCGCCGGCCCGCGCCGGGGACCGGTACGGATTCCGTATGCCCATGTAGATGGCGGTGCCGAAGGCCAGGGCGATCAGCAGCACCAGGATCAGCCCCTGCCGGGAGAAGCCCAGGCCCGTTCCGCCGCGGCGCTCCGCCTCGGGGCGGGCGCGGACCGCGGCGTGCTCCTCGTCCTGCAGGCGCTCCCGCGCCGAGAACTCCTGGAGCCGCGCAGCCTTGATGAACGACTCGTCGAACACCAGCGCTCGGTATTCGTCGTCGCCGCCGTTGGGACCGCCCTCGGGCGTCCCGTCGGGAGGATCCACTCGCCCGGCCATAAGGACAGGGTAGGACCGACCGGGCAGGGGTGAACGGCGTGGCCCCGGCCAACTTGCGGGAATCCCAGCGGCCTGTTCCGCCTTCCGCGACAGGCCGCTTCCGGCCCTGCCGACGGTGCTCAGCCGCCGGGGGGTTCCACGGAGACGGTGGGCAGGGCGCCCGGTCCTTCGCGGTCGACGCCGGTGGTGGCCGGTGGCGGGCTGGGGTCCTGCCGCTGGTTGGAGGTGCCCCGGTAGACGGCCGAGAAGGCGAGGGCCACCATGCCGATGCCCATCACCACGGCGAGCACCCAGGCGACGGGCCGCTGCCAGTTGCGGTGACCGCGGTAGGGGCGCACGCCGCCGCCGTACGGCGTGTACCGGCCATGGGCGCCATGCGGATATCCGAAGTCGGCGCCGTGCTCGTAGGCCGGGTCCAGCTC
>NZ_JAGPXJ010000171.1:0-7207 GCF_018070605.1 Streptomyces sp. B15 | reverse complement strand
GCACCGGGTCGTCGTTGGTGTACGGCAGCACGGTGAAGCCGTCGTCGACCAGTGTCTCGGCGGCGTCGAGCAGCTCGACGGGGTCGGGCAGCAGGGTGCGCTCGTCGGCGACGACCTCCAGTTTCACCCAGTCCGTCCCCAGCGCCTCCCGCGCCAGCCGCGCGGTGAGTACCGCCTCACCCGCGGTGTAGCACCCGGCGGTGTTCGGCAGGGTCCGGATGCCGTGCTTGTCGAGTACGGACAGCACGGAGCCGCTCACCGACGGGTCGAGCCGCCGCATCGCGACCGTGGTCAGTTCCGTGCCGGAGGCCAGCAGGGCGCGTTCGAGGACGTCGAGGCTGGGGGCGCCGCCGGTGCCCATGATCAGTCGCGAGGTGAAGGTGGTGTCGCCGATGGTCAGCGGATCGTCGGCCATGGTGGTGCTCAGCCTCCCTGGACTGCGGTGAGAACTTCGACGCGGTCGCCCTCGTCGAGCCGGGTCGCTGCCCAGCGGCTGCGGGGGACCACGCTCTCGTTGAGTGCGGCGGCCACGCTGGAGGGTGCGGTGGTGAGGGTGGCCACGAGCTGGTCGAGGGGGAGCCCGGGGGTCACCTGTCGGGGCTCGCCGTTGACGGAGACGGTCACCGGCCTGGTGGTGGAGGTCATGCGGGCTGCTCCTGGGGTGCACGGGTCGGGGAGGTGTCGAAGCGCCGGGGCGTGAAGGGACGCGCGGGCTCGGGCAGCCGGCCCGTGGTCAGCGATACGGCCAGCACCTCGCCGGTGAGGGGGGTCAGCAGGACGCCGTGCCGGTAGTGGCCGGTGGCCAGGTGGAGGCCGGTCAGTGCGGTGGGTCCGAGCAGCGGCGCGTTGTCGGGGGAGCCGGGGCGCAGCCCGGCGCGGGTCTCGGCCAGTGGCAGCTCGGTGACGCCGGGAACCAGTTCGTGTGCGTCCCGCAGCAGCTCGTAGACGCCGCCGGCGGTGACCGTGGTGTCCCAGCCGAGTTCTTCGCTGGTGGCGCCGACGACCAGCTCGCCGTCCTGGCGCGGTACCAGGTAGAGGGCGCCACCGCGCACGACGGCGCGGACCGTACGGGAGAGGAAGGCGCCGTGCGGCTCGGCCGGGGGCATGCGCAGCCGTAGTACCTGGCCTTTCACCGGGCGGATCGGGGGTGCCACCTCGGGGGGCAGCCCTTCCAGGGTGCCGCTGCGGGAGCCCAGGGCGAGCACCGTCTGCCCGGCGTGCACTTCCTCGCCGTTCTCCAGCGCGGCGCCCACCGCGCGGTCCTGTGCGGTGGTCAGCCGTAGTGCGCGGGAGCGCAGGAAGGTGACGCCCGCAGTCTCGCAGGCGCGCAGCAGCGCGGCGGCCAGTCGGCGCGGATCGATCTGGTGGTCGCCGTCGACGCGGGCGCCGCCGCGTACGGAGGGGGCGAGCATCGGCTCCAGGCGGCGGCATTCGCGCCCGGTCAGCCACTGCGAGTCCAGTCCGCACCGCTGCTGGAGGGCGTGCAGTTCGCGCAGGTGGGCGCGGTCGTCGGCGTCGAGTGCGACGGCCAGGGTGCCGCAGGCCCGGTAGCCGGTGTCCAGACCGGTGGCCTCTTCCAGTTCGGCGACGAAGTCCGGATAGCGTGCGGCCGAGGCGAGGTTGAGGTCCAGCAGTGTCTCCTCGCCGTAGTGCAGTTCGGTGACGGCTGCCAGCATGCCTGCCGCGACCTGGGCGGCTCCGCCGCCGGGTTCGGGGTCGGCGACGGTGACCGTCAGACCGCTTCCGGCGGCGCGCCAGGCGGTGACCAGGCCGATGAGCCCGCCGCCGAGTACGAGTACATCGGGGTTCTGGTGGGACGCTGCCGGAATCGCCGTGCCGCGCATGGGCGCTGCTTCTCCCTTCGCCGGAATGACCCGGATCAGGTTCGGACGGTCGGAGGCCGTCGCAGCCTCCCTCTCAGCCCGGTGCGCCCGGGCTCCCGCGTATGCCGTAACTACCGCACCCACCCTACTGCGGTGCCCGCGGGCCGGGTAAGGGCCACCGGGGGCCTCGGGCACGCCCCGCCGGCGGGCCTACGACCGGTGACCGATGGCCGCGCGGGCCGACCGGCATACAGTGATCGCGTGAGTGACGGTCAGAAACAGCAGCGGGTCGTGATCGTGGGCGCCGGGATGGCCGGTGTGCAGGCCGCCGTGCAACTGCGTGAACAGGGCTGGCCCGGTTCGGTGCGGCTGGTGGGGGCCGAGCCGCACGCGCCGTACGACAGGCCGCCGCTGTCCAAGGCGGTGCTGCTCGGCAAGGGCGAGGAGGCGCAGGCGCCGCTCTTCGACATCGACTTCGCGGGGCTGGGCATCGAACTGGAGCTGGGCAGGACGGTCACCGGGCTGCGGGCCGACGAGCGGCTGCTGGTCACCGACGCGGGTCCGGTCCACTACGACCGCCTTGTCGTGGCGACGGGTGCCGAGCCGGTCGGCCTGCCCGGCAGTGAGGGTGTGCCCGGCGTCCATCTGCTGCGCACCCTGGACGACGCCCGGCGGCTGCGGCCGGTACTGGCGGCCCGGGGCAGGATCGTGGTGGTCGGTGCGGGCTGGATCGGCGCGGAGTTCGCGACGGCGGCGCGCGAGCGGGGCTGCGAGGTCACCGTTGTGGAGGCCGCCGCGACGCCACTGCCGGGCGCGCTTCCGTCGCAGGTCACCGAGCCGATGCGGGGCTGGTACGCGGAGGCCGGGGCGACGCTGCGCACCGGGGTCGCCGTCGAGGCGGTGGAGCGCGGCGGGGTGCTGCTCGCCGACGGGACGCGGCTGGCGGCGGACGCGGTGCTGGTGGGGATCGGGGCCCGCCCCGCGACCGACTGGCTGCGCGGTTCCGGTGTGGAGCTCGGCCCGGACGGCGCCGTGGTCGCCGACGCCCGGCTGCGTGCCTCGGTCTTCGGCAGCCACGCGTCCGGCGTCTACGCGGTGGGCGACTGCGCCTCCTTCCCGTCGGCCCGCTACGGCGAGCGGCTGCTGATCCACCACTGGGACAACGCGCTCCAGGGCCCCCGTACGGTGGCCGTCAATCTGCTGGCCGAGGGGCATGCCGACGGTGAGGCCGACAGCGTCGTCTACGACCCGGTGCCCTACTTCTGGTCCGAGCAGTTCGGCCGCTTCGTGCAGTACGCCGGCCACCACGGCCCGGGCGACGAGCTGGTGTGGCGCGGCTCTCCGGACGGTGCCGCCTGGACGGTGTGCTGGCTGCGTGAAGGGCGGCTGGCCGCGCTGCTGGCCGTCGGCCGTCCGCGCGATCTCGCGCAGGGCCGGAAGCTGATTCAGCAGCGTACGGCCGTGGACCGGACGCTGGTGGGCGACGCGGCCGTCGCCTTGAAGCAGGCGGCGCGGTAGTGACCGTCGGTCCCAGATGGCAGTCTGGAACCCGTGACCGAGATTGACGCAAAGACCGATGCTCTCGTCCCCGCCTGGCTCACCCTTCCCGACGTCGCCGAGAAGCTCGGCGTCGAAGTGACCCGGGTGCGGCAGCTCGTGAAGGAAGGCCAGCTGATCGCCGTGCGGCGGGAGGCGGAGTCCGGGAACAAGGTGCTCCAGGTTCCGGCCGCCTTCATCGGGGAGGGCCGGATCGTGAAGGGCCTGGCGGGCACCATCACGCTCCTGAAGGACGACGGCTTCAGCGACGAAGAGATGCTGGAATGGCTGTTCACCGAGGACGAGTCCCTGCCCGGCTCGCCCGTGACGGCCCTGCGGGAGAACCGGGGCACGGAGGTCAAGCGCCGCGCCCAGGCGCTCGCCGTCTGACCCCGCCGCCCGGCTCGCGCCGGGCCCAGTGGAAGAACACCGACACCACCGGGTGCGTGGACCCGCCGCGGGTCCACGCACCCCTCACGGGGGGAAGCACCGCACCATGTCCCGTACCGCCACCACGTCCGCCACCTCCGCCGCGCCCGCCGACGCCCGTCGGCGACTCGCCGACGCACGGCTGTACCTGTGCACCGACGCCCGCAAGGAGCAGGGTGACCTTCCCGCGTTCCTGGACGCGGTGCTGGCCAACGGGGTCGACATCGTCCAGCTGCGCGACAAGACCATGGAGGCCGCGGAGGAGCTGGCGCATCTGGAGGTGTTCGCCGACGCCTGCCGCCGGCACGGCGCGCTGCTGGCCGTCAACGACCGCGCGGACGTCGCCCACGCCGCCGGCTCCGACGTGCTCCACCTCGGCCAGGGCGATCTGCCGGTCCCCGCGGCCCGCGCCCTGCTCGGCAACCTCGACAAGGAGGTGCTGATCGGCCGCTCCACCCACTCTGCCGCCGAGGCGGACGCGGCGCTGGCCGAGCCCGGCGTCGACTACTTCTGCACCGGACCGTGCTGGCCGACCCCCACCAAGCCGGGGCGCCCCGCACCGGGGCTGGATCTCGTCCGTCACACTGCCGCCCGTACCGGTACGGATCCGGCGTCCCGGCCGTGGTTCGCCATCGGCGGTATCGACGCGGGCAATCTGGACGAGGTGCTGGAGGCCGGGGCCCGCAGGGTCGTGGTGGTCCGCGCGCTCACCCGGGCCGACGATCCGGGGGCTGCCGCGGCCTCTCTCGCACAGCGGCTGCGGCAGGCGGCCGAGGCCGGCCCGCGGCCCTTGGTGCCGTGACCGGGCGCTTCCGTAGCACGGGGCGGCCGGCCGTCCAACAGGTGGACATCAGCCATCCGGGAATCGGACAGATCATCCCGTACCGTCCCAGGGTCGAGTCACTCTGCAGGCCAGGCCGCTAGCCTGCAGCTATGGCCATCGGTATCTCAGCTCCCAGGACAGACCGTCCGCCGACTGTGCGTGATCTGCTCGCGAGCGGAGAGCAGTCCTTCTCCTTCGAGTTCTTCGCGCCGAAGACCGAGAAGGGAGAGCGGACCCTGTGGGACGCGCTGCGGCGCATCGAGGCGGTGTCCCCGACCTTCGTGTCCGTCACCTACGGCGCGGGCGGCTCCTCGCGTGAGGGCACGGTCCGCAACACCGAGCGCATCGCCAACGAGACCACACTGACCCCGGTCGCTCATCTGACCGCGGTCGACCACTCGCGGGCCGAGCTGCGCAACGTCATCGGGCAGTACGCCGACGCGGGCATCCGCAACGTGCTCGCACTGCGCGGCGACCCGCCCGGCGATCCGCTGGGGGAGTGGGTCAAGCACCCCCAGGGCATCAACTACGCCTCCGAACTCGTCGAGCTGATCAAGGAGTCCGGCGACTTCTGTGTCGGCGTGGCGGCCTTCCCGGAGATGCACCCGCGCTCCACCGACTGGGAGAGCGACGTCCGGCACTTCGTGAACAAGTGCAGGGCGGGGGCCGACTACGCGATCACCCAGATGTTCTTCCGGGCCGAGGACTATCTGCGCCTGCGGGACAAGGTCGCGGCGGCCGGCTGCCACACGCCCATCATCCCGGAGATCATGCCTGTCACGAACGTGAAACAGATCGAACGGTTCGCGCAGCTGAGCAACGCCACCCTGCCGCCCGAGATGATCGAGCGGCTGCAGGCGGTCCAGGACGATCCGGCGGCGGTACGCTCGGTCGGAATCGAGTACGCCACAGACTTGTGTGCGAGGCTGATGGCCGAAGGCGTCCCGGGGCTGCACTTCATCACGCTCAACCACTCCACGGCGACGCTGGAGATCCACCAGAATCTCGGCCTTCGGGAGAGGGCTACTCTGGGCCTTCGCAAGGGGGCTTGAGCCACGGATCCGCCCACGGGGCGGCGGGAGCGGGAAGAGGGGCGTAGATGGGCTGGACGGTCCTCTATATCGCGTTCGGCGTGGTCGCGCTGTGGCTGCTGGGCGAGGTCCTGCTCCAGTACAAGGCCCGGCTGCGCTGGCGGGCGCTGGCCTTCACCGGCTTCCTGGGCGTGGTGGTGGGCACCGTGCTGCCGTCGGTCCTGGTGATCGGTGTCGGCATCGCGGCCTTCGCCGTCGGCCAGACCTTCGTCACGCTCTCGGTCCGCAGCGGGTTCACCGCCGGGTGGTCGCTCGGCGGTGGCCCCGGCTCCAGCCGGCGCCGCCGGTCGGGCGCGGCGCCCGGCCCGGACACCGCCTCCCTGGAGGTCTCCGACCTGCGCACCCACGGCCCCGGTGCCGTCCCGGCCCCCGGTACGGCGCCCGTACCCGACCCGGTCGACGACTACGGCCCGCAGGGCTACGGCCAGCCGGAGCCCGCCGCCGGGTACGGCGCGGAGACCGACACCGGTGCCGACTACGGGTACGGCGGCTACCAGGCCGCGGAGGGCTATGGCGGTTACGGCAGCCACGAGAGCTACGGCGGCCACGGCGGTCACGGCTATGACAGCTACGAGGAAGAGGCCTCGGTCTTCGGCCGCCCGCCGGCCCCGGCCCCGGAGCAGACGCAGGTGTACGCCTACGGGGCCGGGCAGGGCGAGCAGTACGCCGGCCAGTACGCCGGATACGCCGACCCCCCGGCGGCCGGTGACCCCTCCGAGTACCAGAACCAGCCCGCCTACCAGGAGTACGCGGACCCGTACGGCGGCTACGGCGGCTACGGAGACGAGCACGCCTATCAGGCGCAGCAGCCGGCCCAGCAGCCCTACTACCCCGAGGTCCCCGAGACACCGCCCGGCGGGGTCTGGGTTCCCCAGCAGCGGGACGCGGGCGCGCCGCTGCCTCCGGCGGAGCCGCCTCCGTCCCCGTACGGCTACGGGAACGAGTACGGCGACCACTACGGCAACGACGCGGCCGACCAGCAGCCCCAGCCCTACCCGCAGCAGGCGCCGCAGTACCCGCAGGACTACTACGGCAGCGGCCAGTACTGAGGCCGAAGGTACGCCGAAAGGTGCGGGGCCCGGCCGGTGCGGGTCACACCGAGCCGCGCCACTCGGGGTCCTGTACGAGCCCCGCCACCATCGCGCCGCTCATGCCGGCCCCGGGCAGGCCGCCCCCTGGGTGGGACCAGCCGCCCGCCAGATACAGGCCCGGCAGTCCGGTCGGGTTGGCGGGGTGCAGGAAGGCACCGTCGGCCCCGGGCAGCGCGGGCGGCGGCACCCGGCCACCGGCAGCACCCGTCTCCGCCTCGTTGTCGGCGGGGGTACGCACTTCGCGCCACAGCAGCCGCTCGCTCAATCCCAGCCCCGCCGCGTCCGTCGCCGCCAGCAGCTGCTCGGCGAGCTGTTCGGCCGCGGCGGCATCGGCGGCCGAACCCGGCGGTCCCGGCAGCGAGAGCACCGCCGTCTCGTGCGCGTCGTCCGGCCGCAGCGCCGGGTCGTCGGGCC
>NZ_JAGPXJ010000170.1:0-7422 GCF_018070605.1 Streptomyces sp. B15 | reverse complement strand
CTGCCGCCGCGCGAGCCGCGTCCTGCGTCAGGCCGCCGACAACGGCCGTCCGCTGCTGCCGCAGGACGAGCCGCGGCTGCTGCGGTCCCGGGGCCCCGGCCGGCCCGAGCCGGCGCAGGCGGCGGCGGCCTTCGAATTCGCCGAGCGCCTTCCGGTCGGGTGCTGTTCGCTGAACGTGGACGGGGTGGTCGTCTTCCTCAATTCCGCGACTGCCGACCTGGTGGGAGTGGACGCGGAGACGCTGCTGGGGACCCGTCCCTGGGAGTCGCTGCCCTGGCTGCACGATCCGGTCTTCGAGGACCGGTACCGGGCCGCCGTGATCTCACGGCAGCCGGCCTCCTTCACCGCCCGACGGCCCCCCGACACATCGCTGTACTTCCGGCTGTTCCCCGGAGAGAACGGGGTGAGCGTCCACATCACACCCGCCGCTGCCGAGCACGCCGCCCCGTCCTCCGACCGACGCCGTCCGCAGGCCGAGCGGCCGGCCAGTGCGGCGGCCCTCTACCACCTCACCCATCTGGCGGCCGTCCTCAGCGAGGCGGTGGGTGTCACCGATGTGGTGGAGCTCGTGGCCGACCAGCTCGTACCGGCGTTCGGGCCCGGCGCGCTCGCCCTGATGACCGCCGAGGAGGGCCGCCTGCACGTCGCCGGCCACCGCGGCTACCCGGCGGAGCTGATGGCCCGTTTCGACGCGGTCCCCCTCACCTCCGACACGCCGGTGACGAACGTCCTGTCGACCGGCGTCCCGGCCTTCTTCTCGAACTCCGCAGAACTGGAAGGGGCCCATCCGTACGCTGGTCACCGGGACGCGATGGCCGCCTGGGCGTTTCTGCCGCTGTCCGCGTCGGGCCGCGTCATCGGCACCCTCGTGCTCGCCTACGACCAGCCCCACCCCTTCACACCCCCCGAACGGGCCCTGCTGACCTCCTTGGCCGGGCTGATCGCCCAAGCGCTGGACCGCGCCCGCCTCTACGACACCCAGCGGCAACTGGCCCACAGCCTGCAGACGGGCCTGCTGCCGCACCGGCTGGCCAGCGTCCCCTCGCTGGAGGTGGCCGCGCGGTACCTGCCCGCGGGGCGCGGCATGGACATCGGCGGCGATTTCTACGACCTCATCCGCAGCGACCGCTCCAGCGCCGCGGCGGCCATCGGCGACGTCCAGGGGCACAACACCACCGCGGCGGCGCTCATGGGGCAGGTGAGAACCGCCGTCCACACCCATGCGACCGCCGGTGTGTCGCCCGGAGAGATCCTTGCCCGTACCAATCGGCTCCTCATCGACCTGGACACCGGGCTGTTCACCAGCTGCCTGTACGCCCACCTCGACCTGTCCCGCCGGGAGGTCCGCCTCGCCACAGCCGGACATCCGCCGCCCCTGCTGCGCCATCCCGACGGTCGTACGGAGACCCTGGAGCTGCCTCCCGGACTGCTGCTCGGGATCGAAGCCGACACCGACTACACGACGGTCGGTTTCCCCTTCGAACCCGGAAGTGTCCTCGCCCTCTACACCGACGGACTCGTCGAGACCCCCGGCGTCGACATCGGGGTGTCCACCGCCGCGCTGGCCCACAGACTCGCCGAGGCCGGCGACCAGGATCTCGAAGACCTCGCCACCACCCTCACCGCCCCCACGGTCCAGCACACCCCGCCCACCGACGACATCGCCCTGCTCCTGCTGCGTCCCACGGCCGGACGGCCCAGCCAGGAGGCGGAGCCTCCTTCTTCATGAGCGCGTCGAACAGCCTCCAGCCGTCCCACTCCGTCACGACGGGCGGTGGCGGACCGTCCGGAACCAGGTCATGCCGCCGCCGACGAGGCGGCGTAGCCGACGCTCGCTGCGCATGTTCCGCACGGTACGGGACACGCCACGGCCGGCCGCCGTCCGGTGGGAGCAGCCCGCAGCGGAGCATGCCCGCGCGGAGTGAGCCCGCGGCCCGCGGGGCGGGGGGGAACGAGGTGGGTTCCTTCGCGTGGGTGAGCGCACCGGCCCGGTCATCATCCCCGGGGACGAGCCGGGTCGGGCTCGCGGGCTGACGGGGCGCGGCGCGCGGCCCACCATGATGGGACCCATGAGCACCCAGGTCACCACCGAGACCCCTGTCACCGCGCCACCGCCGCCCCGTTGGGCGGTGTGGGCAGCGCACGCGACCACGTTGGTCGTCCTGCCAAGCGGCCTGTGGCGCATCGCCCTGGTGCTCGGATATCCGGCCGGCTACACCGACGAGGGGTTCGTGCCCTTCCAGTCGCTCGACGCGAAGGTCTGGATGCTGACGCTGAGCGTCGTCTGCGAGTTGGTCGCCTTCCTGACGATCGGTCTGGTACGGCCGTGGGGCGAGATGGTGCCGCGCTGGATACCGTGGCTGGGCGGGCGGGCCGTCCGCCCGATGGCAGCTGTCGTCCCGGCGGCGCTGGGTGCGGTGGTACTGACCGCGCTGTGGGCCAAGATTCCCTGGTGGTGGTCGTATCCGCACGACAACATGACGGACACCGGGAACCTCGTGGTCGGCATCCTCTACCAGCCGGTTGTCCTGTGGGGCCCGTTGGTCGCCGCGGTCACCGTCTCCTACTACCGGCGGCACAGGCCGCGCCGCGGGGGCGGGCGCGCCTGACGACCGGGCCCCGGCGGCGACCTCAGCCGGAAGTGGCGGCCACCGGGGTCCAGCGGATCCGGGAGCAGCACAGTGACACCACGAGGGCCGAAGCGGCCACGGTCGCCATGCCCCACGCCAGATTGCTGGCGCTCGCGATGAAACCGATGAGGGGCGGCCCGGCCAGCAGTCCGGTCGTGCCCATGGCGGCGACGAGGGTCAGCGCGTCCGAGCCCTGCCTGGCCGCGGCGGCGTACACGCAGGGGGTGACGGCGGCGATCCCCAGGCCCACGCAGGCGAAGCCGACGAGCGCGGGTACGACGCCGCCGCTCACCAGCGCGAGGGCGAGTCCGGTGCCCGCGAGCGCGCTGCCCAGCAGGACGACCCGGCCGTCGCCGAAGCGGTTGCGCCAGCCGTCGGCGAACAGCCGGGCGAGAACCATCATCCCCGAGACGACGGCGATCCCCAGGGGCGCGATCTGCGCGGACGCCTTGGCGATGTCCCTCATGTACAGGGTGGACCAGTCGTTCATGGCACCTTCGGCGACCGTGCCGAACACCATGGCGCAGCACATCCACAGCGTCACCCGGGACGGCAGCGCCCACCGGCCGCGCTCCTGCTTCTCCGTCTCCTCGGCCGGCTCGTCGTCGTCGAGGAGCCCCGTGCGTGCGTAGGTGCCCAGCAGCACCAGAAGGACGGCCGCCACCGCGAAGTGGGCCCCGACCGACGAGGTCACCGCGCTCATCCCCGAGGCGAGCAGCGCCGCCAGCAGCGACCCTCCGCTGAAGACCGCGTGCAGCCTCGCCATCGCGGTGCGTTCGTATCGCGCTTCGAGTGCCGCTCCCTGCGCGTTCATGGCGACGTTCAGGCAGCCGACGAGGAGACCGTCGACGCACATCACCAGCAGGGCGACGGGGTAGTTCGGTGCCGCCGCCAGGGCGAGGAGCAGCAGCGTGAGACCGAGATGGGACAGGAGGGCGAGCCGCTGGGAGCCCAGACGCCTCAGCAACATCGCCACCAGCGGGAACGACACCGCCGCACCGACCCCGGCGGCCATCAGCAGCATCCCGACCTCGGCGGCGGTCAGCTGCAGCGCGCTCTTGAGAGCCGGGATCCGCGAGGCCCAGGTGGCGTACTGGAACCCGAGGGCGCAGAACAGCGCGGCGATTGCCGACTGCCCATGGAGGAAGGACCTGTGGGCAGGGAGGGCGAGGGCGCGGAACACATGCATCAGCTCACTTCGTGTTGCGGGACCGGCACCGGCACCGGCCTGGACATGTAGACCGCGCCTGTGCCGTAGCCACTGCCGGGCGGCACGACTCCTGGATGGGGTACGAAGCCGCGGGCCGCCCAGAACCGCTCGCTGCCGCCGACGGCGACCAGCGAGATGCGCTCGTGCCCACGCGCTTGCGCGGTGCGGGTGAGGTGGCGCAGCAGTTGCTGGGCCAGCCCTCGGCGGCGCAGCGTCCGCGTGACGACGATGTCGTGCAGATGGAGATTGCGGGTCCGGAACGCGGTGGCGCCCTGCGCTTGTTCCAGATCCGGGTAGCGGAAGGCCGGGTAGGGCAAGGCCAGCAGGTATCCGGCCGTCCGGGAACCGACGTCCAGCAGGAAGCATGTGCCCGGTGAAGCGGATGCCCGGGACTGCAGTGCGGCCGGCCCCTCCGAGAGGCCCAGTCCGGCGTAGGCGTCCCGCTCCAGAGCCGCGACGGAGTCCCAGTCGCTGTGGAGGATGTGGCGGACGCGTACGGTTCCGAGACCGCGTACGGCCTCGGAACCGTACGCAGCCGTCTCCGCCCTGCTCGCGGCGCCCGGCCGCGGCTTCGGTGCAGCTGTGCCCGTACGCATCACCCGTGCACCTCCGGCCGGCCGGACGGCGGTGGGCTCAAGGGGGTCTGCCGGGCGGCGGACATCAGCTCGCCCCAGGCCTCGGTCAGCACAGCGAAGTCCTCGATGTCGCTGCGCGCCTCGTCGAGCAGGCGTTCGCGGCGGACGGCCAGTTGGTCGGCGACGGTGGCGTACCGGCCGCCCAGCCGCCGGTAGGCGGAGTCGAGAGCGTCCAGGCGCTGGACGTTCTCGCGCCGGTCGAGCGGGGCGGATTCCCGCGCGAGCGCGGCGATGGCCGAGGCGCGTATGTGCCCCCGGTCGTCCAGCAGCGAGTCGCCGGCCTCGGCCATCCCGTCGTAGATGAAGTGGAAGTGGAGCATCGACAGCAGGAACTTGGCGAAACGTGTCTGATAGGCCAGGAAGCCCGGCCCGGTCCGGCGTTCGGACGTGTGGAAGTTGACGATGTGCCGGTTGTGCAGGACGCCGGGCAGTCCGGCGTTCCGCACCAGATGGAGCAGGAAGTAGTCGCTGCCGATGGTGTCTTGCGCGGGCGGCAGCGGCACTTGTTCGTGGACGCCGTGGAAGCTGATGTTGCACATGTCGACCCGCATCGGGTCGACCAGGGTCAGCAGCGAGTGGTCCCGCTCGAACGGTCGCGTGCCCGCGCCCCGGAAGGATTCGTCCACCAGCTGACGCTTCTGCTCGGCCGGCCAGTGCGCGGGCGCCCAGAGGCTGACGACGTCGTGGTAGACCTCGGGGTCCGCCGCCAGGATCTCGCCGATGTCCACGGACGGTTCGCCGATGAACGAGCTGCCCACCATCGCGACCCGTCTGTCCAGGTGCTCGGTCGCCAGCGTTGTCCCGTCCACGTCGCGCGCGGCATCCGCGGCCCGCTTGCCCAGCGACCTCAGTTCGTGATGGACGGGGAAGACCGGGCGGCCGTGTGCGTTCTGGTACCGGCTGTCGGAGTCCCTCCGGTGGACGGACTCGCAGCCGAGCGCGGCCGCGAGCAGGAAAGCGCGATCGGTGCAGGCTCCGTAGGAGAGCCCGTCCGGCAGCAGCAGATCGCGCAGCAGCTCGGGCTTGGCGCTTCCGGTGCGCACGGTCACCCGCTGGAGGAAGTCGCGCTGCCGCGCCTCGTCGAGGTGGTGCACCGTGAGGTGCGGGGAGGTGGGCAGGCGCCGCACGGCCTCGGCGTGCTCGGCGTACACGGACGGTGCGCAGGAGTCGAGGATCAACAGGTGGACATCGTTGTCGAAATGCTCGACGGCGTACGCGGCCTCCTCTCCGACAGCCGCGATCGTCGCCGCACAGGGCCTGTTGGTGGGGAGTGTCAGGCAGATACTGCGCATGTCTCCTCCCTCATGGCCTCGCTCGTGTCGGCGGTGGCGGCGGTGTCGGCCGCGTCGTGGGGCCCTGGCCAGGAGTCGAGCCCCAGCAGTTTCGCGCCCAGGGCGGTGAGTCGGGCGGGACCGTAGCGCAGGGACTCGTGCTTCGTGCTGTCGCCGAGCAGCGTCGCGTTCCAGTCGGGGGTGGTGAGATGGCGCCAGGAGTCGATCCGTGACCGCCGCAGCGCCTGATGGGATTCCAGCGCGGGCATCATGGACAGGTACTGGACCGAACGCACTCCGCTGTCGGAGGTGTTGGGGGCCACTCCGTGCGCCAGCAGACCGTTCCAGATCAGCAGGTCGCCGGCCGCCAGTTCGGGACGTACGACGGGCATCTCGTCCCGGTCGATCGAGGGGCGTATCGGGTCGCGACCGTCCGGCTGGAGCGCCTTCCACCGGTCGAACTGCCGGAACAGCTCGGGGCAGCACTGGAAGCCTCCCAGCTCCGGCTCGGTGTCGTTGAGGGCGATGATGCCCTGCACCCGCTGGGGCGGTGTGCCGAGCGAGGTGTCGATGTCCCAGTGGAGTTCGATGTCGAAGCCCCGGTCCCGCTGCTCGATCAGGGCCCGGTCGCGGTTGCCGATGTTGGGCGGGTTGAGGTTGAGCCGGTCCAGGGTGACCCAGAGCTCTTCGCAGTCCCATACGTCGACGAAGGCGTCGTAGACCCGCTGCGTCTGGCGGCTGTCCCAGATGAGCTGGTGGTGGTACGCCTCGACGAAGCCGTAGATGTGCAGCTCCCGTTCGAGGTCGGAGCCGAACTCGCGTTCCTGGTACCAGCTGTCCGGGCGGGCGGGATCGAGCCCTTGGAACTCCCAGGCGAAGTCCAGCAGCCGCCGGGCGGCGGAGGCGGGGATCGCCTCCTTGACGACGATGTAGCCGTAGTTCTGCCAGAAGGAGAAGTCCTCCTCGGACAGCACCCGGAGCGGGCGCGTCTTGCGCAGATCACGAAGGGGCGTACGGGCCAGGTAGGTGTCGCCGTCCGCGCTGAAGTAGGGGATGTTCGATGCGGCTCGATGGAGATGGGGGTCAGACGTCGCCATACGGTGCTCCAGGTGCTCACTGTCGCCCCGGGACGGCGGAGCGGCAGTCTGTTCGTCCGGTGGAAGTGCGAGGGCGCTGATCGGTCGGGTGGGCGGCAGGGGCGCTGTTCGCGGCCGGGTCGCGGCGCGGGGGTGGCGGGGCCGACGGGGCGCTGGGTGGCGGTTCCTGCCGTCGGCGACCGGCGGCCCGCAACCGTCCCCTGGTCCACGGGTCAGGTCACGTTGCGGCGGGCTCGCAGGCGCGGCGGGATGGGCACACACCCCGATGTGAACGGAACGTGCGCCACACGTGCCTCTCCTTTGGCTCGCGCCCCACCCAAGTTGGACTAGACCAAATCGGATGTCAACTCCGGTCCCTGTGCGGCGAGGTGGCTGGCTCCTGCCGCGCACGGCCGTGGGTGCGAGCTCGTGGGGGCGCGGTTCGGCCCCTTGGTGTGTGCCGTTCGGCGTGTGTGGTTACTCTGGGGCACACGTCGTTGGTCTGTACCAAGTTGATCGGAATGCGGATGCCGTGCGCTGCCGTCACCGACGTACCGATCCCACCGAAAGGCGCCGTCGATGTCCGCCGAACCGATATCC
>NZ_JAGPXJ010000017.1:0-104065 GCF_018070605.1 Streptomyces sp. B15 | reverse complement strand
TGCCACGGAGCGGGGGCCGAGGCCGGTACGGTCCGAGGCGCGACAAGCGCGGATACCACGGAACAGGGTCTCCGCCAAGGCGCGAGCCACGAGAACCGGGCCGGGACCGGGCCGAGAGCCCAAGACGCATCTTCCGACGGAGGGCGCCAGAACGGGCGCCTGCGGCGTCTGGATACGCGTTCTCTTCCGGTCGGACCGGGGCAACCGGGCGACCGGCGACCCCAACCATAAAAGCTAATAATTTGCTTTAGCTGCGAGCGAACCTTACGGTACTTAAAGCTAATGGATTGCCTTTACCTTCGGAAGGGAACCCATGCCCAGCGTCCTGTCCGATCCGCCCGCGATACCCGAACCACCCGCATGCCGCTCCCCCATGACTGCCACGACCTGCGCGGAAGACGATGCGGGAGCGGCGAGCCGTGCGAGAAGCCGCAGGGCTGCTTTCGCGCTCGACACGTCGATCCTGGCGGCGCTCCTGGCCGCGTCCAGCGCCCCGACGCCGCTGTACCCCCTCTACCAGGACCGGTGGGGCATCTCCGCGCTCGTCGTCACGGTGGTCTTCAGTGCCTACGCCCTTTCTCTGCTGCTCGCCCTGCTCACCACCGCAGCGCTCTCCGACCACCTGGGGCGGCGCCCAGTGCTGACGGGAGCCCTGCTCGTCGAGGCCGCCGCCATGGTCGTCCTGGCATCGGCGGACAGTGCGGCGCCCCTGATAGCCGCCCGGGTCCTGCAAGGGGTTGCCACAGGCGCGGCCACCAGTGCCGCGGGAGCGGTGCTACTCGACCTGGACGATCCTCGTCGCCCAGGCCGGTCGGCCCTGACCAACAGCATCGCCCCGGTCGCCGGAATGGCAACCGGCGTCCTGCCGCCACGCTCCTCGTCGCCTTCGCCCCCGCCCCCACCGTCACCGTGTACGTACTGCTGGCCGCCCTGTTCGTCGCCCAGGCGCTCGCGGTCACGTTCACCGAGGAGACGGCCGCCCGCCGTGCCGGTGCGCTGCGGTCGCTGCGCCCACGGCTCCGTGTCCCGGCCACGGCCCGCCCCGCCCTGCTGGCCGTCAGCACCGGGGTCGTCGCCATCTGGGCGCTGGGCGGCTTCTACTCCTCTCTCGGACCGGCCCTGGTGCGCCTGGTGGCGCCCGAGGCGCCGCAGGCGGCTCGCGGCATGGTCTTCTTCGCTCTCAGCGCCAGCGCCGCGCTCACCGTGTGGACGCTGCGGCGTACGGCGCCGTCCACCGCAGCGATCGGCGGCTGCGTGACCGTGCTGCCCGCCACCGCGCTGACCCTGGGCGGCCTGCACGGCGCCGGACTGCCCGCCGTCTACGGCGGCGCGGCCCTGGCCGGCGTGGCCTTCGGCGCCGTCTCACAGGGGGCGCTGCGCATGATCCTCGCCTCGCTCGAGGAGGCCGACCGCGCCACGACCCTGGCCGCCTACTACGTCCTCAGCTACCTCGCGATGAGCCTGCCCGCCGTCGCCGCGGGCGCCGCCACCCAGCTGTACGGGCTCGCGACAACGTCCCACACCTATGCCGTCGTCAGCGCCCTCCTCGCACTGGCAGCCCTGGCGGCTCTTGCGACACTCGCCGCTCCACGGCGTAGGGCAGCACCCATCCCGCAGCCGACCACCTCGACGGACAACAACGGCACCGTCATCGCCCCCGCGACAGTCCAAGACATCGCACCGAGAGCCGATCAGCGCCACAGGCGCCCGTCTGAGCAGTCCGCAGCTCCGGGGTCGGTACCCACCCGCTGAACGGGCGGTTTCACCGGCTGAACGGGTGGTTCGAACGGGTAGCGGACTCACCGCCCCCGCCGCGTATGCGGTAATCGCCTGGCGGCGTCCGGACGAGGCCACCACTCCGCCCCAGCGGCCTCCTCCTGCCAACTGCCGCACCGCTGCGACATGCATGGTGGCTCTGGCGTGACGGAGCCGGGAAACGACCCGGGTGGCTCTCGGAGCAAGCTGCTGAAGGAACGACAGAGACACGGACGGACGGCCAGCGGGTGAGAGGCCGCCACAGCGGAGGCGACCGACAGGAACGGTATGACGAAGCTGAACGGACTCGGCCGGCGATCGCCGGAAAGCGTCGTGGGGCGAGGGATGCGGAGCGTGAGACCTGGTGGCGTCCAGGGGCACCGGGGACCAGGCTTCCAAGCGCGCGACGGACCGGGGCCGAGGACAACCGCGCCTGCCCGAGAGTGAACGGCAGCCGATCACGTGCCAGCAACCGCTCCTCCATCCGGCCCACGGCCCCCGGGCATTCCGAGTACGCACACGGTGGCACCGCGACGAGGGAACACATCATGCACTGGCTTTTCGGGGATCAGCTCGGCCCCCACTTCCTGCGCCCCTCGATGGACAGTGGCCTCACACGCGACACGCCCCTCCTGATGATCGAGGCGCGCTCAGTGTTCCGGCGCCGCCGCTTCCACCGCGCCAAGGCACACCTCGTGCTCTCCGCAATGCGCCACCGGGCAGCCGAACTCGGGGACCGGGTGACCTACGTACGTGCCGACACCTATCGGGAGGGGCTGGCACAGGCGGCGGCCAACGACACGGTCACCGTCCACCGGCCGACCTCGTACGCAGCCGTGCGACTCGTGCGTTCGCTGCCCCGAGTCGCCATGGGCCCGGCGCGCGGCTTCCTGGTTCCCGTCGACGACTTCACGGCGTGGGCAGACGGCCAAGGCGGCCAACGGCTGCGCCAGGAGGACTTCTACCGGTGGGTGCGGCGGGGGCATGATCTGCTGATGGACGGAGACACTCCGGCCGGCGGCAGGTGGAACTACGACCAGGACAACCGGGAGCCCCCTCCGCGCCGAACTCCCACCCTGTCTGTTCCCGCCCCGTACCGGCCGCAGGAGAGCGCGATCGACGACGAGGTCCGGCGCGATCTGGACCAGTGGGAGAAGGATGGCGACGTTACCTTCGTCGGCCGCGACGGGCCCAGAATGTTCCCCGCCACCCGACGGGAGGCCCGCACCGCCCTGAAGCGTTTCCTCGACCACCGGCTGGCCACTTTCGGGCCGTACGAGGACGCGATGCTCGCCGACGACCCGGTCATGAGCCACAGTCTGCTGTCCTCGTCGCTCAACCTGGGCCTGCTCGACCCGGCGGAATGCGTGGACGGGGCGGAGGCGGCATGGCGGAACGGACAGGCACCGCTGAACAGCGTGGAAGGCTTCATCCGGCAGATCGCCGGCTGGCGCGAGTACGTGTGGCAGCTGTACTGGTACTTCGGGGAGGAGTACCGGCACTCCAACGTCCTGCGCCATACCGACCCACTGCCCGGCTGGTGGCAGGAGCTGGAGGCGGACGCGGTCCGCGCCCGCTGCCTGCGCACCGTACTGGCCCAGGTGCGGGACACCGGATGGACACACCACATCCCCCGGCTCATGGGTCTCGGCAGTTACGCCCTCCAACAGGGCTGGGACCCGCAGGCCGTCACGGACTGGTTCCACCGCTGCTTCGCGGACGGATACGACTGGGTCATGGCCCCCAACGTGGTCGGCATGTCCCAGTACGCCGACGGGGGCCGGATGACCACCAAGCCGTACACCTCCGGGGGCGCCTACCTGAACCGGATGAGTGACCTGTGCGGGCCCTGCTCCTACCGTCCGGGCGACCGGGGCGGCGAGCACGCCTGTCCGTACACCGTGGGCTACTGGACGTTCCTCGACCGGCACAGAGCCCGGCTCGAACGCAACTACCGCACCGCGAGGGCGGTACGGCAACTCGACGGGCTCCCTGACTTCGAACAGGTCCGCGCACACAAGCACAACCGCGCCGACACACCGCCATGAGACACACATCGGAGCCGATGGGGTGAACGCGTGCTCTGCCAGATGCGATGCACGGCTAACAACACCAGCAGGTGATGCCGCTCCCCGCGGGATCTTGCGGCAGTGCACCCTCCGCGTTGCCCGGCCCAACGGCCGTGCGGGCTACGGGAGTCGGCACGCATCGAGATCGTTGCACTGGGAAGCCGCGAACGATCCAGGAGTGCCTGCAAGCGGTTCTGTGGGACGGCACACAGGCTCTCGCTCCCATCGATCTGCCGCTGTCCGCCGGACGGGTCGTCGTCCCGCTGAATGACCGGTATGACCGGTGATGTGCCGGTCGCCGTCTCCACCGCCGGTCCAGTACGCCGTCCACGCCGGATCGGCGCCCTCCGGCAGCAGCCGGACCCACCGGGCGGTCGGCGAGGTCGGTCGACGAGACCGAAGCGTGCCCGACGAGCGAATCATCGTCCACATGAGCAGCCGGAACACCTGAAACTGCCGGCTTCATCAGAGTCGGCTCGATACGGGATTGCGCGGTGATCAGCGCGGCGTTCGCCGGGGCGATGGCGCCGGCGTGCAGATGAGTCCGATCCACGTGGGAAAGCCGCGAGCCGCGCCGGTGACTACGGTCCCCATGGGAGAGCCGTGAGCGCCCAGCGACTTGCTCGTCACGTCGATGACCGGATCGGGCTGACGTGCAGCTCGCTGCGGCCGCCAGGCCATCCGTTCTCGACGACACACCGGGCCAGGCGCAGCCTGCCGGTCGCCGTCAGCAGGGCATCGCGGTGGAACAACACGTCGATGTTGACCTTCGAGTTGGTTGAAGCTCAATGATGGCGACGTGCCGAATTCTGAACTGATGCCAATCGGGGTCTTTGCCCAACGCAGTGGTCTGACGCCCAGCGCGTTGCGGTTCTACGCCGACTCCGGGCTGCTGCCCCCCGCCGAAGTGGACCCGGCCTCGGGCTACCGCTACTACGGCGCTGACCAGGTGGCACGGGCGACCGCGCTGCGTCAGCTCCGCGAGATCGCCATGCCCCTCCCCGCGGTCGAGGCCGTCCTCGACGCCGGGGCCGACGACGCAGTGCGACTGCTCGACGAGCATGTCGCCAAGATCGTCGACGACGCGGCGACGGCACGGCAGAAGGCCGCCGTGATCAAGTCCGCGCTCGGCGGTGACGTGCCCGGTCTGCTGATCGCCATGCTGAAGGGTCCCGTGCTCGCGGATGCGGTGGAGCAGGTCCTGTCCGCGACGGCGCACGAGCCTGGGATGGCACTGATCGCCGGCTTGCACATCGAGGCGGATCATGAGGCGGTCGCCCTGACGGCGACCGACCGGTACCGGCTCTCCACCCGGACCCTGGTGCCGGCGCGGGCGGCGCAGCAGACGTGGGTCGGCACGGTCGACGGCGACGACCTGCGGGCCGCTGTCGCCACGGTCAGGCGCAGTGCGATGGTCCGCATCGAAACGGCACCGCACGGGATCTGGCTGCGCATGCCCGAGCGGGAGGACTGGCACTGCCGGTTGCTGTCCGAGGACTTCCCCGATCACCGGCTGATGCTCGCGTCCCTGGGCGAGATCAGCACCCGCGCGATGGTTCCGAAGGATCTTCTGCTGCGCGCTCTGGAAGAACACCCCGGCGAACGCGTCGCGCTGCACGTCTCCGATCAGGGGGTGAACCTCCGACCCTCGAACGACGAGGACCCCGGCGTTCAGCTCCCCGCCACCGTGACGGGTGGGGCTCTCCAGATCCGGTTCGAGATGACCACGCTCTATCCCGCCGTGAGCACAGCCATCGGTCCCGACGTGCTGCTCGACCTGAGAGGACACGACAAGCCCGTCACGATCCGCTCCGCCGACCGCGGCGATCTCACCACCCTGGCCATGCCAGTCAAGTTCGACCACTCAGCCTGAGAACGACACCGAGGAAAACGTCATGCCTGCCGCACCCGCCTGCCCCGACCCGACCATGCAAGCCATCAGCCAGGCCGTTACCGAAGGCCGAGGGGGCAACACCCATTCCGCCCGCCGGAAGCTCCTGAACCTGTGGTCGGCGATCGGCGTCACCGGCGACCCGCTGCACCGCTGCTCACTCGCCCACTACCTGGCAGATCTCTACGAAGACCCTGCCCAGGCCCTCGCCTGGGACGTACGGGCCCTGGACGCTGCCGACGCCATGACCGAGCAGCGCGTCCAGGAGCACCACGCCAGCCTCCACCTCGCCGGGTTCTCCCCCTCCCTCCACCTCAACCTGGCCGACAACTACCGCCGACTCGGTTCCTTCGATGCGGCCACCGAGCACATCAACGCGGCTGAAGAGCACGCCCACAACCTCCGCCAGGACGCATATGGTGCCTTCCTGCGCTCCGCCCTTGATGAGGTGGCGGAGGCCATCTCCCGGCGGGACACCACCAAGCGGCCCTCCGCGCCCGGCCCCACCGCATGAGGCACCGGAACCCGCCCGTCGCCGTGCGCCACCTCGCTCACGTCGCCGCAACCGCGTCGCGCGTGCGTCCGACTCGGCGACTCGCATCGGCGAATCGCAGGGCGGCCGACGCCATGATCGCCTCGGATTCACACTTCTGCAGCATTTTCGAGACATGGCGACTCCGTGGAAGAGATTCGCTGCTTTACGCAGTCAACGCTCGGCGGTTCCCGACCATGGAGGCGTTCATTGTCTCGGCAGGTGAACTCGCCCGGGATATTCACGACGCCTGGTACGCACTTCCCGCATCACCTTGCATTCGGCGCGTCACAACAATGGCGAGAGCTACCATGTTTACGTGGATGAGAACAGAGCGCTTCGAGTTGTGGACGCACTGCGGCAGCGTGGCGTAGACGCTCACCTGGCCCGTGAAGGTGTCTACCAGATCGGTGTGCGCGTGGTTCTGCAGGGTGGTCGTGAGGCCGCCTGGGACACGGACGGCACCCTGGGCCTCGAAGCACAGGTCATGCAGAACGGGACTTTGGTCGGCTTTGTGCCGTCCATCGAGGGCTCCGAGGACTTCGACCTCGATCAGACCGTCGACGCAATCGTGCGGACGGACTACGACAAGCCGATCGCCCGCCACCAGCCCACTGCTCCGCCGCCGTCACCCCCGCTGGCCCCCGAGGGCGGCCTTTTTCGCCGCTTCCTCGGCGGTTTCCGTGAACGCTGAGAGAGACGGTCTCCTTGCCGGCCGCGAGCACGAGCATCGGTGATGACCAATAGTGGATTGCGCATCAGCTCGTCGCCCCTTCCGTCTCGTCGCAAGACGCAGAGCGGCGCTGGCGTCGGCGGCGCCTTTCGGTTTTCGGGTTTCCGGTTTCCTGGATTTCCGAGGCAGCCGTAGCGGTGAACACCAGAACGCACGAGTCCGAGCAGTACCGCCAGCCCGGCGGGTAGAAACGGGCGTCGTCAGTCCGCCTTCCCCTTGAGGCGGCGTGCGAGGTACGCGCGGCTCAGCACCGACGCCGGCCCATCGCGTGTACACCGCCAGCAGGCACAGGTATGCGACCGGCACCTGGGCGAACTGGTACCGAGAAGCGCGTGCTGGCCGACCTCGGCTCCGCGCCGACTTACCACGGCGTCCAGGGCGGGCCCGCCGCAGGCCCCCGACGGGCCACGATCAACGACATGGCGTGACCGTGACGCACCGTAGCCGGTGACGCACGGTATGCGCTATGGCCTACGATCCTCTCCTGGCCGCTGTAGGCCTGTGTGCAGGAGATCTCCACCCGTCGGCAGGGTTGACAGTACATTTCCGGCGGATGTCGATCCCTGTCCTCCGGTCCGGCGGCCCGTGCACGTCTGCGCAAGGGAACAGGCACACCAAGGACGGTGACCCATGGCCGGTACAGCCATGACTGCGGCGTTTCTCGCGGTGCTCGCCGGGGCGTCGCTGCTCGCGGTCACCGCGCGCCGCCTGCGCCCCAACGACCGGCTTCCGTCCCTGGAGGGCTGGGCGCTGGCCGACCGGAGTCTCGGACCCTTGTGGACCTGGGTGCTGCTCGGCGGCACGATCTTCACGGCGTACACCTTCACCGCCGTACCAGGACTGGCGTACGGTAACGGCGCGCCCGCGTTCTTCGCGGTGCCCTACACAGTACTCGTCTGCCCGCTCGTCTTCGTCCTGCTGGCCCGGCTGTGGACGGTGGCCCGCCGGCACGGCTACATCACCGTGGCCGACTTCGTGCGCGGGCGGTACGGATCCGCGCCACTGGCCCTGGTGGTCGCGCTGACCGGGATCCTCGCGACGATGCCGTATCTGGCGCTGCAGCTACTGGGCATACGCGCGGTGCTGACAGCCGGCGGCATGTACCCGCGGGGCGCGACCGGCGATCTGGTGATGGTGGCGCTGTTCGCCGGGCTCGCGGTGGCGACCTACCGGCACGGGCTGCGGGCGCCGACCGTCATCTCCGCGCTGAAAGCGGTCGCCGTTTTCGTCTCACTGACCGCCGTGACCTGGCTGGTCCTGGTGCGGCTCGGTGGTCCGGGTGCGGTCTTCGAGGGCGCCGCCCAGCAGCTGGGCTCTCCCGCGCTGCTCCTCAGCCCTGCTCATCAGCCCGCCTACGCCACCCTCGCCCTGGGCTCTGCGCTCGCACTGTTGATGTACCCGCACGTGCTCACGGCGGGCTTCGCCTCCGACGGTTCGCGCACCCTGCGCAAGACCGCCGTGGCGCTGCCCGTGTGGACCGGGCTGCTCGCACTGTTCGGGTTCCTGGGGATCGCTGCGCTCGCGGTGGGGGTGCGGGCGCCGGAGGGCGCGGCCGAGGCGGCCGTGCCGATGCTGGTGGACCGGCTGATGCCGGGTGCGCCGGCCGGGCTGGTGTTCGGAGCGATCACCGTGGGGGCGCTGGTCCCGGCTGCGGTGATGTCGATCGCGGCCGCGACCAGCTTCGTCCGCAATGTCTATGTCGAGTACGTCCATCCGACGGCCACGCCCAAGCGGCAGGTTCGCGTCGCCAAGTTGGTGTCGCTCACCGCGAAGGTGGGCGCGGTGGCGTTCGTTTTCGGGCTACGCGATCAGGACGCCGTCAACCTCCAGTTGCTCGGCGGGGTCTGGATACTTCAGATCTTCCCGGCTGTGGCCGTGGGGCTGTACACCCGATGGCTGCACCCCCGGGCCCTCCTTGCCGGGTGGGGCGTGGGCATGGTGGCCGGGACGTTCCTCGTGGTGCGGGAAGGGTTCTCGCCCATCGTGCCGATCGGCACGGATGCCGGACCGCTGGAGATATACGTCGGGCTCGTCGCGCTGCTGCTCAATCTGACTGTCGCAGTGGCCGGGAGCGTCGCTCTCGAACGTCTCCGCATCCCGCGCGGCGCCGACCTCACCGACCTGCCCCCGCGTCTGACCGTCAGGCGGCGCCGCGAGACGGGAGCGAACAACCCATGAGACACAGATCCGGCATCCCTGTGCCCGTGCCGCAGCCCGCGGTTGCAGCCGAGGCACTCGCCTCCGCGATCGACGACCCCGCAGACGCGGAAAGGGAGGCCGGTGTGGCTCGGCTGTTCGAGCTGCACTACACCCCGATGCTGCGACTCGCCGTGCTGCTGGGAGCCGACGATCCGGAGAACGTGGTCGCCGAGGCCTACTACCAGATCTACCGCAGATGGCGACGGCTGCGGGACACTGCGGCAGCTGAGGCTTATCTGCGCTCCACGGTCTGCAACCTGACGCGGATGCGGATACGCCATCTGCAAATGGCACGCAAACACGCGGTGAGATCGCCCGACGAGATGGTCGCCTCGGCCGAGAGCACCGCGCTGCTGCGCGACGATCAGCGTGCGCTGATCGACACGCTGCGGCAGCTCCCGACCCGGCAGCGTGAGGCGCTGGTGCTGCGGCACTGGCTCGGGCTGAAGGAAAGTGAGATCGCCGCTGCGATGGGCATTTCCTCCGGATCCGTCAAGACGCATACGGCGCGCGGTATCGCAGCGCTGACCCAGGCGATGGAGGCCCGGAAGTGAACGACACCAGTCCCGACCGGACGGAGAGGGAACTGGGCGAGGCCCTGGCCGCGCTCGCGGACGGGGTGCGGGGTGCCCCCGACGCCTACAGCACTGCGCGCGGCGACTGGCTGCGCCGCGAGCGTCGGCGCAGGCTCGTCCTCGCGGTGCTCATCGCGGTCGTGTTCACACTGGCCACGCTGATCGGCCTGTGGGTGCTGAACCAGACGCCCTCGGAGCGGGGGGTCATCTTTTCCGGTGCGGGGTCCGGCAGCGGGGTTCTCGCGTCACTTCCCCGAACCCTCCCCGACTGCCTCGTGCCCTGCGCCTCAGCCGTGTGACCGCTCGACCGGTTTGCTGTCCTGCTTTGTTCGCGTAGTCGGCGAGGGAAGGGAGCCTCCGTAATGCCGGGGAGACCTCAAATGAAACCAGCGGTGATCACGCCGGCCCGGGTAGTGATCGCCCTGTGTCTCGTCGCCCCGTTCGTCGCGATGCTGTGGGTCGGCTCCTACGCCAAGACCGGCCCCGCCTTGATGGGCATCCCGTTCTTCTACTGGTACCAGATGCTGTGGGTGCCGATTTCCGCAGTGCTGACGATGATTGCCTACCAACTCTGGCGGCGTGACCAGCGGGCACGTCGGGGCGGGGACGCCGCGGAGTGAAACGGGGGCAGTGGCGTCCGGTGTGTGCGTCGCGCTGCTTGAAAGCCGGGGCCGTCGAGGAGGTTCTCCGGACTCGGCACAACGGTCGCCGGCCGGGACGCCGGGGCGTGTCCGTGACGTCATGACCCGCCACCTGAAACTCGAGGAAATCTCCTGTCAACCGAACCGCAACCTCCGGCAACTCCTGAGCAGACCGCCGGGCGACCGGCTCGCGGCATTGATGCAGGAGGTCAGGGGGCACCATTGGCAGACAGCGGGTACGGACTCACGCCGGGCCGGATGCTGACCGACGGCTGCGGACAGGTGTGTGTGGGCGTGACGGGAGAGCTCCGCCACCGCCCCGGCACAGTCGCCGCCCACGCGCAGCATCCCGTGGCCGGGTACACCGCCGAGCCATGCAAAGCGGGCGCAGGCGCCCGACTCCCCGTTCCGGTCGCCGGTCTCCCTCGGTCGAGGAGGGCCACGCTCCACCGTCCACGCTGTCTGCCTGCCAGGTGCACATCGTGCACATCCCGTGCAGGGCAACGGCTCAATTCCCCAGAACCCAGAGAGCGTCTCGCATGAACGCACTTCCGCTGCTGTTGATCGGCCTTGCGATATTCGCGGGCGGATATGTCCTCTACTCGAAATTCCTTGGCAACCGGGTCTACAAGCTTGACGCGTCCTTCAAGACGCCCGCGCACGAGCTGCAGGACGGCGTGGACTACGTCCCGACCAACAAATTCGTGCTGTGGGGTCACCACTTCACCTCGGTCGCGGGGGCAGCGCCGATCGTCGGCCCCGCAGTCGCCGTGATCTGGGGCTGGGTGCCCGCGTTCCTGTGGGTCACCCTCGGCACGGTCTTCTTCGCGGGCATGCACGACCTGGGAGCCCTGTGGGCCTCGGCGCGCAACAAGGGCCGCTCGATGGGCACGCTCTCCAGCCGCTACATCGGCGCCCGGGGCGCGAACCTCTTCCTCGTCGTGATCTTCCTGCTGCTCCTGATGGTGATCGCGGCCTTCGCGGTGGTCATCAAGGACCTGCTGATCTCCACTCCCTCTGCGGTGATCCCCGCCTGGGGCGCGGTCGCGGTGGCGCTGCTGGTCGGCCAGGCGGTCTACCGCTACAGAATGAACCTCAGCCTGGTCACCGTGGTGGGCGTCGCGGCACTCTACGGCCTGATCCTCCTCGGTGACGCCGTCCCTGTGGAGCTGCCCGACCCGATCCTGGGCATGTCCCCGGCGACCTTCTGGATCGTCTCCCTCTTCGTCTACGCCGGCATAGCCTCCCTGTTGCCCGTGTGGGTGCTGCTCCAGCCGCGTGACTACATCAACGGCGTCCAGCTCTTCGTCGGGCTCGGCATCCTGTTCGTCGCGGTGGTGCTGAGCGCCCCGAAGGTCGTCGCCCCGGCCTTCAACGACGCCGTGCCCGCGGGCACCCCGGACCTCCTGCCACTGCTGTTCGTGACCATCGCGTGCGGCGCGATCTCCGGCTTCCACGGCATGGTCTCCTCGGGCACCTCCTCGAAGCAGTTGGACAAGGAGACCGACGCCCGCTTCGTCGGCTACTTCGGCGCGGTCGGCGAGGGCATGCTCGCGCTCGGCGCGATCATCGCCGCCATCGCGGGCTATCGCACCATGGCCGACTGGAAGGCCGTCTACACCGCCTTCGGCGAGGGCGGCGTCGGAGCGTTCGTCACGGGCGGCGGCGAGATCGTCAACAGCGGCCTGGGCCTGTCGGCTTCGCTGAGCTCGACGGTCCTGGCCACCATGGCGATCCTGTTCGCCGCTACCACCATGGACACCGGCATGCGCCTGCTGCGCTTCGTCGTCCAGGAGGCCGGCGAGGCCGCAAAGTTGAAGATCAGCAATGGTGTCGGCACCCTCATCGCGCTCGCCGCCGGTATGGGACTGACCTTCAGCCAGGGCGCCGATGGCGCCGGCGGCCTCCGTATCTGGCCGCTGTTCGGCACCAGCAACCAGTTGCTGGCCTCCCTTACCCTGTCCATCGTCGCGGTCATGCTGATCCGCAAGCGGCGCAACCCGGCTCCTGCGCTGGTGCCGCTCGCGGTCGTGTTCGTGATGGCGTTCTGGGCCGCGCTCGCGCAGCTCGGTGACCTCTACGACGCCCGGGACTGGCTGCTGCTGACCATCGACGTCGTCATCATCGTCGCCGCCGTGTGGGTCGCCTTCGAGGCGGTCGTCGCGATGCGGCGGGCGTCCCAGGAGCCGCCCGAGGCCCCTGACGCCGATGTGACGGAGAAGGCCGAGGTGACGGGGTGACATCCCGCTGGGCCTCGTTCCGGGCCGGGCTGGAGGAGTTCTACGCCGGCCCCTACCGGCGTACCTTCGCCCGCGCCCGGCGCGAGGAGGACGACCTCTTCCGGATGGTCGTCCTCGCGGAGGCACTGGGCGTGCCCGACCCGGCGGCGTACTACACCGTCGAGCTGATGCCCGCCCTCTACGAGGACTTCCACGCCTGGCACCGCCGGATGGGCATGGACCGCTCGCCACTGGAGCATGTCGGGTGCTGCTAGATCTCATCACCTCGCGCAGGGTCGTCTTCGTCGGCGGCAAGGGCGGGGTGGGCAAGACGTCCATCGCGGCGGCGCTCGCCCTCGGCCGTGCCAGGGCGGGCGCCCGCGTGCTGCTGGTTTCCACCGACCCCGCCCACAACCTCGGCCACCTCTGGGACCGCCTCGTGGGCGACGAGCCCACGCGCCTCGCCGGCCCCGGGGACCTCGCCCCCGGGGCCGGGACGGCGGGTTACGTCGACGGACTGGAGATCGACCCCGAGCGCACGGTCGAGCAGCACCTGTCCGCGGTCGCCGGGACGATGCGGCGGCTGCTGCCCGAGCGGATGCACGCACCGGCCGCCCGGCACCTGGAGCTGGCCCGGCTGGCACCCGGCACCCACGAGTCGGCGGTGCTGGAGCGGATCGCCGAGGCGGTGGAGCTCGGGGAGGAGGCGTACGACCTGGTCGTCTTCGACACCGCCCCGTCCGGCCACACGCTGCGGCTGCTCGCGCTGCCCGAACAGCTCACTTCCTGGACCGAGACCCTGCTCGCCAACCGTGACCGGTCCGAGCGGTTCGGCGCCGCGGTGCGCGGCCTCGGCGGCGGCGAGCAGTCGGACCGCGACGCCGACCTACGCCGGATCCTGCTGCGCCGACGCGACCGCTTCGCCCGGCTGCGCGAGGTGGTGACGGACCCGGCGCAGGCCGGGTTCGTGGTCGTGCTGACCGCCGAGCTGCTCCCGATTGCCGAGACCATGGAGGTGTACGAGAAGCTCACCGGCCTCGGCGTCGAGGTGGCCGCACTCGTCGCCAACCGCCGTTCCCCGGCGGACGCCGGCGAGGTGCTCGCCCTGCGCCGGGGGCAGGAGGACCAGCACCTCGTCCGACTGCGGCAGCAGGTGGACGTACCGCTGCTCGACGTACCGCTGCTGCCGGGGGATCTGGTGGGCACTCAGGCCCTTGCCGCGCTGGCCGACCTGCTCGGACCCTCCTCTGCCTGAGTTCCCGGATGATTCCGGACCACCTGCTGGGCGGATGGACAGCTCTTTCCGATGGTTCATCGTCGACAGGAAGGAACCGGCCTCCATCCTCCCGCCCCTGCCACCGCTGCAGGCGCGGCGGCAGGGTCCGGGCAACCACGAGGAGGTGTCAGCCGGACCGGAACGCCGACGGCCGCCTGGTGAGGTGGTTCGAGGATCTCTCGTCCAACCAATCGGCGGGTACGACACGGCGTCGGACTCGCGTACGTGGACGGCGACGTCGTCCACGCGAGCCAGGGCCGTACGGTTGCCGACCTCGAAGGCGTGACCTCATGGAGGCTGACGTTTCGTCACCCCTGCGGCATGCCGTCTTCACGAGCTGAGCGCCTGGTGGCGCTGGAGTGCCGTCGGCACAGGCGTCGTCGGCTGGTCAAGCGTCCGGGAAGCCGAAGCGGCGACGGCGAGCGTCGGCACCGCGTCGACGACCGGATGACGGCTGAGGCGAACCGTCCCGTGGATCGCCGTTGCATGGCGGCCAGGTCGCCGGACGGCAGTGGCCGGGTATCGGCCATTGGTCGTGCGCGCTTCATGAGCAGCTCACAGGCTCTTCGGCCGGCACTGTGACGATCGGGCGAGAGAGCCCCATCCATCACCTGGGAGGGTCCCGCACGGGTCTGCCAGGAGGCACGCGACCAGCCATGACGACTCCATCCATCGCAAAGGCCGACGCAAGGCCGCGGGACGGGTCTGTTGCATATCGCTGCTCTGGTGGAGCCGTTCGCGGAACTGTCCTGCCACCGTCGAAGATGTCGACCGGCTCTGGCAGGTCTTCCTGCGGCGCTTGGACATCGAACACACCTTCTGGTTCCTCAAGCAGACCCTGGGCTGGACATGCCCCAAGATCCGTACACCCGATGCCTCCTATCAATGGACGTGGCTGATCCTCGCCGTCTACGCCCAACTCCGTCCCGCCCGACCGCCGGCGCCGATCTGCGACGGCCATGGGAGAGACCCAGCGAACCGCACCGGCTCACATCTGCCCGCGTCCGCCGCGACTTTCGGTACATCCGCCCCAAGGCAGCATGTCCGGCCAGAGCACCGAAACCCACCAGCCCAGGCCAGAACGGCCAGCAAGCCGCAAGAACACTCGCCCCGCCCCACGCTACGACGTCCACACAGTCCGCAAAACGGACACTGCGAAACGAAAGAAGAAGACGTCAACCACCCCTCACCCACGGCGCACAGGTCAAGGATCAAGCTAGGGGCGCTGCCTCAAGCGGTCGACGATCGCCCACTCCACCGTGTGCGAGAGCTGGACGTACGTCCTGCCGGAAGCCGTGGACCCCTCACTGCGGAAGCCCAGGAATTCATAGGATTCCGCATCAAAGATGAGGTAGCTGCCCTTCTGGGCCCCCTGTCCGGTGTAAGCGATCCCCACTCCCGGGCGCCCGGCAGAGTCCTTCACGCCCGGAATCGCCTTGACCCCGTCCACCAGGGCCAGTGCCTCGTACGCGGCGGGACGCATCCCCGGGGGCAGCACCGGATGCTTCAGGAGCTCACCGAGCAGGAAGTAGGCGCGGAACCAGTCGAAGCCGGAGAGGTCGTCGATCGACTGGTCGGTCGTGCCTCGGGCGGAGACGATGGCCGGAACGAGCTTCTCCGGATCGGTCGGGAGCTTCTTGAGCTTGCTCCACTCCCGGGGAGGCCACACGGAGCCGCCGTCCTTCATGGGCTCTTCCCAGATCACGTTGCCGCGCTCCATGGTCAAGGAGCGCTTGGAGCCGTCCACCGAGTCCCAGTTCACGTCCACAAAGGTCTTGATCTTGCCGGTCTTCCGGTCCCTCTCCTTGATGATCCGCTTCGAGTAGATGAACTGGTCGCCGCGCGGCGCAACGGGCGTCTCCTGATCGCCCGCGTACGCCGCCGCCCCTTTCAGCACCTTCGCAGCGGCGGCGTTACGCATCTGCGGGGCTGCCGTGCCCGCGCGGTCCGGGCCTTCGCCCTCGCTAGTGATCAGCACCGCCGTCCCCGTGATCGCCATGGCGACCACCCCGGCCGTCGCAAGGCGCAGCGCGCGGCGGCGGCCGAGTCCGGTGTCGGGGTGCCGCTCCGTGCGCGTGATCGTGTTGAGCAGTCGGTGCCGGGCCTGTGCCCGGGCCGGTTCGGTGAGCGGGGACGCGTCGGCGTCCCAGTCCCGCAGGAGTTCGAGTTCGTCAGTCATGGCCGGATGCCTCTCGCAGTGCCGTCGGATCGGATCCGCCCAACGCTTCGCGTAGCTTGCTGCGAGCCCGGTGCAGCCGTGACCTGACCGTGCCGATGGGGACACCGAGGGCCTGGGCCACCTCCTCGTAGCCGAGACCGCCCCACGCCACCAGCAGCAGCACGTCCCGATGCCGCGCGGGCAGTGCGGCCAGTGCCGCCGCCAACTCGCGGCGTACGGCCAGCGCTCCCACCCGGGCCGCAGCACGTTCGGCCAGCGGCTCCTCGTGGTCGGCGGGAGCCGGAATGCGGGCCAGGGCCTTGAACCGGCGGGCCTCGGCCCGCCGGTGCCGGCCGACCAGGTTGGTCGCTATGCCGAACAGCCAGGGCCGGGCGCCGTCGCCCGTGGCCCGCGCGGGGTCGTACCGGTGCCGCTGCTGGAAAGCAGTGGTGAAGGTCTCCGCCATGAGGTCGTCGGCCGGCTCGCCGCCGAGCCTACGGGCCAGATAACGGTGTACCGCATCCGCGTGCCGGTCGAAGAGCACGGCGAATGCCTCGGGCTCATCCCGGGACCGCGCAATCACCGAGGCATCACTGTCCACCCCCGTGCGGACGCCTGGCTCGACGGTCATCGGGGCTCCTCTCGTTCTGGGGAACGCTTCGAAGGTTTGGGCTTTCATCTCTCCTTCGCCCGTCGCCCCCGGCGAGTTCCCTCGGGCCCCTGGCCGCTGGTCTCCAGGTCCTGTCTCCCCGATCACAAGTGGCCTTTACGAGCGGGATGCTCCGTATGAATCCATCAAGCGGGCCAGTTGTCGGCTCGCCGCCCGTAGTGGTTCCTCGCTGCGGTTGACCTGGGCCGTCACTTCGGCGCCTTCCAGGGCGCTGACGATGGTGGTCGCCAACTCCTGGGCGTCGCGGACCTGGAAGCCGGAGCGCAGGAGCTTGTCGGTGACCGTCTGCTCCCAGCTGCGCAGTGCGTTGACACATGCCTGCTGAATTTCGGAGTCGGTTCCCAGGGTTTCCAGTGCCGCCGCCGTGACCGGGCACCCGTCGGTCCAACCCGACGCGCGCAGTCCTTCGGCGAGCTGCCGGGCGCAGGCTTGAACGCCCGCGCCCGGATCCTCCTCGCTGTCCAGCGCGTCGCGGAGGACCGCCGCGAACTCCTGGCTGCTGTGCTTGATGGCGGCGACCGCAACGGCCTCCTTGCCGCCCGGGAAGAAGTGGTAGACGGAGCCCAGTGTGGCCTCCGCCTCATTGGCGATCTGCTTGATGCCCGTGCCGACATAGCCCTGGCGCTGCAGGAGGCGCGCTGCGGCGATGACGATCCGGTCCCGGGTGCTGGCCTGTCCCATGTGCACACCCTACTGGTTAGAGCGTTCGTTTTAGAGCCGTGTTACATTGCCTCCGCACTCTAAATAGAGCGCTCGTTTTAGTCGCCTCGTCACTCGTACCGCGGAGGTCTTCCCAATGAGCAGCAAGCAGTCCGTGACCGTCATCGGACTCGGCCCCATGGGGCAGGCAATGGTGCACGCCTTGCTCGGCAAGGGTCACCGGGTCACCGTCTGGAACCGCACCCCATCCCGTGCCGATGCCCTCGTCGCGCGCGGCGCCGTACTCGCAAAGAGCGCCGAAGACGCCCTGACCGCCAATGAACTGGTCGTCCTGAGCCTCACCGACTACGACGCGATGTACGCCGTGCTGGAGCCGGCGTCCCACGCCCTGGCCGGCCGAGTGCTCGTCAATCTCAGCTCCGACACCCCGGAGAAGACCCGCGCTGGGGCACGGTGGGTGTCCGAGCACGGCGGGGTCCACCTCACGGGTGGCGTCAACGTCTCGCCTTCCGGCATCGGACAGCCCGGGTCGTCCACCTTCTACAGCGGGCCGCGCCAGGTCTTCGATGCACACCGATCCACCCTCGAAGTCCTGACCGGCACGGACTACCGCGGCGAGGATCCCGGCCTGGCCGCGCTCCTGTACCAGATGGGCATGGTCATGTTCTGGACGTCCACGCTCAGTTACTGGCAGGTCATCGCACTCGCCGACGCCAACGGACTCACAGCAACGGACGTCCTCCCGCACGCCACCGAGACCATGACCGGGCTGCCGGGCTTTCTCTCCTTCTACGCAGAGCGCATCGACGCCGGCGAGCATCCCGGCGACGTGGACCGCCTCGCCATGGGCATGGCCAGCGTCGAACACGTTCTGCACACCAACGCCGACGCGGGCGTCGACACGACTCTGCCGGCCGCCGTGGCCGCTCTGTTCCGGCGCGGCATGGACGCCGGGCACGCGGCGGACAGCTTCTCCAGCCTGGTGGAGCTGATGAAGACGGCCAAGGCATAGCCGCGGCACGACGCGATACCTGCAGGTCTGGACATGATCAGCAGGTGACTTGACCGACGTTGAGTGGGCCGTGCTGGAGCCGCTGCTGCCGTCGACCAGCAACCGGTGCGGCCGGTGGCGGGACCACCGCCAGGTGATCAACTGGATCTTCCACCGGTTCAGCACCGGGGCGCAGTGGAGAGAGTTGCCCGAACGCTTCGGCCCAGGTAAGACCGTGCACAAGCGGCACTTACCGTGGTCGGCCGATGGCACCTGGGAGAGGCTCCTTCAGCACGTCCAGGCCCAGGCCGACCCGAGGGCGACGTCGCAGTTGGTGAGGGTGGACGGTGGCCGGGTCCATGGTGGGGTTGGCGCCGAAGGCGCGCCGGGACTTCCCCCTGGGAAAGTGCGCAGCCTTGATCCGTCCGCCCCGCCACACGCCCCTTCCGGCCCAGCCGAGAGGTGATCTCCCGCGCCTCACCGGGCGACTGCGCATGCAGCAAGGCGAGTTCATCACCCAGCTGCGAATACGCATGGTCCCGCGGGTACAGGTAGGTGGCCTGCGCGTCCGCCACCATGGAACACACCACCCCAGCAGACCCCTGACCGGCCACCGAGGGAGCCAACTTCCGCCCGATCGCCGCCAGGCAGCCCCGCGTCCCGGGAAGAATGGGATGGACGAATCCCCCTCCGTGAAGCGACCTTCGAGGAAACGTTCGCCACCCGCGCCGGCGCCGCCCGCACCGTGGGGCTTTGGGCACGCTGGACCGCACCGGGTACCGCCGCACCATGCTTCCCTGGCACCAGGGGCCCGTCGCAGACGGCGGCCCGACCCTGACGCGCTGTTGCATTCTCGACGGCCCGCTCTGTCCTCGCGCGGCGCTCAACGCGGGATGCCCAGCTCCGATCGGGAGAGCCGCCGGGTGGCCTCGGTGTTCAAGCCCTTGTCCGAACCAGGGAGCAGCCAAAAGTGCCGGGGGTCCCGCTTGGCGGTGGCCAGGACGTCGAGAGGGCCGTCACCGTCCACATCGAGCAGCGGGGGGCGCGGACGAAAGCGTGGGCGCGCGTGTGGCTTGTTCTCACCCGGGACGCCAGCGGTTTCCAGATCGACGGACTGCAGCCGGGAGTCGCGGTCGGCGTGCGCCACATCGGGAAGCAGTACCACCGCGCCGTGGGCCTTGTTGGCACCGGACAGGCCCAACACGAGGTCGGGTCTTCCGTCGCCGGTCACGTCTCCTACCGCCTCGCCGACCACCTCGCCACCGTTGAAGCCCTTGGGCGCATCGAGCCCGGGCACATCGCGGAAGGTGACACGCATGGAGGCGCCAGTGCCGGGGCCCTTGCCGGAGCTGCCGGTGATGCTCACCGTCAGTTCCTGCCGGTAGGAGTCGAAGCCGACATGGCATATCTCATCCGTGCCGTCGTCCTCCACATCGCAGGTGAAGCCTTCCAGGGCGCGGTGGTCGGGGTAATCGCGCAGGAAGTCCGCTCCTTTCCCAGAGCCACGGAAGTGCAGCACGTCGTCGATTCGGGTGTCGCCGTCGCCCTCGTTCTCCGGGTCCGTCCAGCGGAACCACACCGTGAAGTCGCTGCGGCCGTCACCGTTCCAATCGCCGACGGTCGCCTTGTACGGCTCGCTGTGGTCGGCGTGTTCGGCGTTGAGGGTCTGTGTGCGGGTGGGCTCACCGGCCCGGCTGAACGGGCCGTAGTGAATGACCCCCACCGGCCCCGTCTCCGTGCCGAGCCAGAGGACGTCACCGCTGCCGTCCCCGTCGAAGTCTCCTGCCGCGCCCGGCTCCCAGCCTGCGGAGGGCGGCGCGGGGTCGGCGGCGTATCCCGTGGCGAGCAGTCGAGGGGCAGTGACGCCACGCGCCCCGCCCCACAGCGCGTACTGACGTCCGTCGGTGAGCGTGGCCAGCAGGTCGACGAATCCATCCTGGTCGAGATCGGACCGGTGCAGCCGCGTGGCAGGCGACGGGCCGACTTCCACCTCCTCGGGCATACGCACCGTGGCGCGGGTACGCGGGTCGGGCCCCTCTGCGGAGCCGTACACCACAGCGATGTGGGCGCCGGTCGCCACGGCCAGGTCATCGTGGCCGTCGCCGTTGAAGTCACCGGGCCGGGGCCGGTCCGCGGCGGACCCGGCGGGGGGCCGGTCAGGTCCGCCGCGCACGTCGCCGGGGGCCCCGGCGGGTTTCGGGGGCCTCGACGCCGACGCGGACGCCGAGGGACCGTCGTCGGTGGATTCTCCGCTGTCGGTGGTGCACGCGCCGAACAGCAGCGCGGCGATCACTGCACCCGCTGCGGCCCTGGTCGTCCTGCTCCTCATCGTCCCCCACTTGACGCCGGCCGAGCGACGACCGTACACGGCGGTCCCCGATCGGAGGAACCGGCGCGTACGGCCGTGGACACAAGGCGCAGCATCGGGGCCCGGGCCGGCGGGCCCGGTGGCGAGAACCGTCACGTTCCAGCCTCGGACCGCTCCCGGAGGCCTGCGCGCCAGTGAAACTCTTCGGCCAGCATGCGGCGACCGGTGAGCCGCACCGGTCGCCCCAGCACCCACTGCGCGCCGGGCGGAACCGTGTGGAGGAGCAGGTGCCCTCCAGCCGCGCCTGGTCCAGATGCACGGTGAGGCCAGCCGCACCCTGGTGTCCAGCGCGCCGGCAAGAGCGTCTTCTGCCACCGGCTACCCGTCCGGGTACGTGACTGGATGAGTTCCAAAGCCCATATCGAGGTGGAGCCGCGCGACGGCGACCAGGCCAAGGGCCCGACTGACACGGCCCCCTGAGCCGAGGACGTGATCCCCTCCCCCGTCAGCCCTTGCGCGGCGGCCTTGCTGGACTCGTGGGCATGGAAACAGTACTCACACAGGAACGGCCGCCGCAGCCTTCGCCGGTCGCGTCGTGGTTGGCCGTGGTCGGTGACGGCTGGGCTGTTCTCGCTCGTCACGACGGAGATCCTGCCCATCGGGCCGCTCACCTCGATCGGCGCGGACTTCACCGTCCCGGACGGTATGGCCCGGCTGATGATGACGGTGCCGGGCCTCCTGGCGGCGGTCTCCGCGCCGCTGGTGACAGTGACGACGGCGCGCGTGGACACGGGCAGCGGATGCTGTGCGCGTTCACGACCACCCGCATCACCGCCCCCGACCAGGCTGTCCTCAACTCTCGGAGCAGCTCAGACACAAGGCGAGAAAGTCTCAAGGTATCGGCTCGGTTACGAAGCGTGCGTCATGAGTTCCCTGCGGGGGTGCGGTTGAACGAGAATAATCACCCTCTTCCGGTACTGGAACCGTGCTGCAACGTGCGCCCGGGGGAGGACCACGGGGGTGGAGCGGACGGCATGCGGACGAGTGGCAAGCGCGGGCACTTCTACGTGTGGGGCGGCCTCGGCTCCCTGCTCTGCGTCGCCGGGCTCCTGTGGACCATGTGGGCCATGGCCCGGCTGAACACGGAAGACCCCGCGGGCGGCGCGGACCCGGGTACGACCGATACCGCCGCCATCCTGTCCTTCCTCCTCGGCGCTGTGGGAACGAGCCTGGGCGTGTGGTCCCTGGGTATGTCCGTGCACGGCCTGCGCATACAACGGACCGGTCCGATCATCGCCGCCGAACTCACCCACCTCGTACGGGACTTCGAAGGACGGCAGTACCGTCAACTCCTCGGCGGTGACGAGCAGGCCCTCAACGCCCCGGCCGATCTGCGCTTCACCCTCGCCTCCACCACCCCCGGCCACGGACTACCGCACCAAGGCAGTCTCAGCGGCATCGCCACCTTCTACCGGTCCCTGCCCTCCGGCCGCCTGGTCATCACCGGCGACGACTCCGGCAACGACGCAGGGGTCGGCAAGACGGTGCTGGCAGTCGCCCTCATCCTCGGGCTGTCCGAGGACCGCCGCGCCGGCCCGGTACCCGTCCGGCTCTCCGCCGCCGGCTGGCCCGGCGGCACCGTGCGCGACTGGCTTCGCACACACCTCACCCGCGTCTACAACCTCAAGGAGTGGGAAGCACAGAAGCTGGTGGACGAGCACCTCATCCTGCCCGTCATCGACGGCCTCGACGAGATGGACAACGCCCCCGACCCGGACTACATCTCCCGGGCAGCACGCCTGTTGCGGGAGGTCGAACGCTTCGAGCGCCCCGGAGCCAAAGCCCCGGTGGTGCTCACCTGCCGCCGCGACCACTATGACTCGCTCGCCGCCGCGGAGGCCCAGCCGCAGACCGCGGCCCGGATCGAGATCGCCCGGATGGGCCCCTCCGAGATCCGCACCTACCTCAAGGCCCGCCTCGGCTACTCCCGGCAGCGCGTCATCCGCTGGCAACCGGTCCTCGACGCACTCGCAACCCCCGGCGAGCACGGCCCCAGCGCCCTCGCCCGTGCCCTCGACACCCCCTGGCGGGTCACCCTCGCAGCCGTCGTCTACGAGGAGCGCGACCTTGGCCGTGCCGACGGCGCGTTCGTCCGCGACCCCGCCGACCTGGTTTCCCTGGCCGACCGCGGTGAACTCTACGAGCACCTCCTCGACCGCTACATCACCGCCGCCGTCCACGCCCCTGGTGCACCCGTCATCGAGCCAGACCCCGACGACGAGGACCAGCACCTCATCCCCGCCCCCGCCTTGGACCCGGGCCTCACCTGGCGCCGTCTGTCCGTCCTGGCGGCATACCTCAACGCCAACGCCGCCGCGCGGGGTTCGCGTTCCGTGGCCGGTCAGCCGCTGCCCACGAACGACCTCGTGCTCCATGCGCTGTGGCCACTCGCCGGCATCCGGCGGGCCCGGCTGGTCGGTGCCGCGCTGGCCGCAGGCCCCTTCTCCGCCATGGTGGTGTGGCTGTGGTTGTCGGGCGTGCTGGTCACCGGCCTGCTCGTCGCGTCCGCCGCCATCTGCGTGGCCACCGTGACCGCCGGAGCGATGGTCGAGGACTGGCCGGTCCCACGAGGCATTCTCCTGCGGCGCATCCGTACCCGCGCGGGACGCCGCCGTATCGTACGGACCACCCTGCTCGGCCTGGGAGTGGGGCTCGTGGCAGGTCTGATGTTCCGCGTCGCACAAGACGCTGGACACCAGCCCCGGTACGTGGTCACCACCGAGAGCACGACCTTCGATCTCAACGGCATGCCCGTCACTCTCACCGTCGGTACGGCAGTCGGCCTCGTCGTCGCGTTCACTGCACGCAACGACGCCACCGTCACCGACCCGCGCGATGCCGTGCGCGGCGATCTGAGCTCATGGCTCGGGGTGTGGTTCCTGCTCGGGGTACTCGCCATGATGCCTGGCCTCGATTTCGCCGCCGAGCCGCAGATGATCCTGGTGAGGATCGGTGAGGTGATCTTCTTCGGCGCGCTGATCGGTGTGCTCTTCGGCCTCTCGTTCGGCCTGCTGGCCGCCTACCTACCGCTCCTCAGCTCCTGGTTCCACACCTTCGGCCTCCGACTCGTCGAGGCCGGACATCTGCCCCGCATCTTCACCTGGTACGTCCGCGTGGCCACCTTCCCCAGACTCTTCGCCTTCGGCGGCTCCGCCACGGTGCGCTACGTCGCCTTCCTGCTGTGCATGCGCGGCCGGCTGCCATGGCGCCTGGGCCGCTTCCTCGACCAGTGCTATCGCATCGGCCTGCTGCGCATCGCCGGCACCGCCTACCAGTTCCGCCACCGCGAACTCCAGGATCACCTGGCTCACCGCCACCAGCCCCCTCACTGAGGGCCCGCCCGGTGGGCAGCCGTCGGGGACTGCCGCACCTGAGGATGCGCTACCGGTCGGTGAAGGGATTGAGATGAGCCCTCAGTAGGACGGCGCGGCTGGGCGGGCGGAGCTTGTGATGTTTCCACGGCACCGCTCGGGGTGCGGTGCGGCAGGCAGGCTTCGTGCGAGGCGGCAGGCGCTCGCGGGAGCTTCGTGCTGGTCATGGGAGACCGGGCGGGGCACGGTCGATGACGCTTTCATCGTCAGGCCCCACATCTTCAAGCAGGGTGATCTCCGAGAATTCGGAGACGACATGAATTGGATATGTTGGTCCTTCATCACGGTACGAGCGCATGCGGTCAAGGTGGTCGTTCTGGAAGAGGACGGTACGTTCGGGGTGTTGCGCGACCCAGCGCGGAAAGAAGATCACGCCGTGGGAGAGTCGCGCGGCCGGCACCAGGGTGACGCACACTGATGTGCCGGTGGGTTCGTTCCAGGAAATCTTGTACACGCCCTCGGTGAGGGTGACGAGGTCCACTTTCTGGTCTTTGACCCAGCGGCCGCCGACCATGCCGCTGTGGATGCGGTAGTCGATGGTCGTGGCGTTCTTGACGTACAGCTCGTAGCGCCAGCCGTTGGCATAGGTGTACTCGATCCGATGGCCGATGATGCCTTCGGTGTCCCTTTCGTCTGTCGTGCTGACAGGGGACATCACTTGGTGCGTCATGCGTGGCTCCTGGGCGGGCGCTGGGCGGTCAGGGTTTGCGGGCGATGACGCCTGCGTTGGCGGTGGGTGCATGGATGCGGGTGACGTGGACGTCAGTGAAGCCTGTCCGGGTGAGCCAACTGGTGAGCTCGGCGGCGGTGAAGCTACGGCCCCAGGTTTCCACCTGCATCGCGAGACCCATCAGGGCAGCGTCAAGGGGTCCGTCCTCGGTGTCATCGATCAACAGCTCGGCGATGACGAGCCGGCCGTTCGAGGGCAGGGCGGTGAAGGACCTGGCCAGCAGTTCGCGGCACTGGGCATCGGACCAGTCGTGCAGGACGGAGGAGAACAGGTGGGTGTCGTAGCCTTCGGGGAATGATGCGTCAGCGAAGAAGTCGCCGGCGACGGTGGTGATGCGGTCCCCGAGCTTCGCCTGGTCGATCTTCCTCTGAGTGAGCTCGCACACGTGCGGCAGGTCGTAGACTGCCGCACGCAGCGGCGGATGCATACGGCAGAGTTCGATGTCCCAGGCGGCACCACCTCCCCCCACGTCCAGCAGGGCGCGCGTCCGTGTGAGGTCGAGGCGGGAGCCGAGTTCGCGGGCAGTGACGGTGGAGACCGTCGTCATGGCTTCCCAGAACGTCTCGAGCACGACGGGGTCGGCGTTGTCGAAGAGGGAGTTCTGTTCGTCGGGATTCCAGGCGGTGGGTCGGTTGTGGCGTAGGGCGTCGTGCAGTTGCATCCAGCCCGGGTAGTCATGGCGGTCGAGCATCTCGACCCAGCCACCGAAGTAGTCGGGGCTCGTGCGAACGAGGTGACGCTGCGAGAGAGGGGTGTTGAAGCACTTCTCGCCGACGCGGGCCAGCAGGCCGAGCGCCGCGCACGCGGCCACGAGTGATCGCGTGGGGCGGGCGGAGATCCCCAGCCGGTCGGCCAGTTCGGTGTGCGTCGCACCGGGGTGGGCGGCCAGGGCACCGAAGAGGTCCAGGTGCAGTGCAGTGGACAGGGTCTTGGAAGCCCACAGGCCGGAGGACAGCTCCATGATGCGCTGCGGCCCCTGTGCTTCGTTGGGCAAGTCCGTCATGAGCAAGCCTTCATGGTGAGGTGTTCGTCATTGCGCTTGCGGGTCAGGGTCAGGCCGTCCGCGATGGGAAGCATCACGTTCTCGACGCGGGGATCGTTGTGAACGTGAGCGTTGAAAGCCCGGATGGCCCGGGCGTTGCCGGTGGCGTCGGGGTTTGCCGCGTCGCCGGAGTAGAGCACGTTGTCGGCGAGGAGGACGCCTCCCGGACGGACACGAGGGAGCAGCTCCTCCCAGTAGTCGCAGTAGGAGGGCTTGTCGGCGTCGATGAAGGCCAGATCGATGGTCGGCTCATGGGGTAAGGAGCGCAGGGTCTCCAGTGCCGGGCCCAGGCGCAGCTCGATGCGGTCGGCGACGCCTGCCTGCTTCCATGCGTCCTGGGCGATGCCTGTCCACTCCGTGGAGGTGTCGCAGGTGATGACGCGACCGTCGGGAGGGGAGCCCAGGGCGAGGGCCAGGGCCGAATAGCCCGTAAAGGTACCGATGTCGATGATGTCGCGGGCAGCGGTCAACTTGGTGAGCAAGGTCAGAAGCGCCGCCTGCTCATGGGGGATCCGCATCTCGGCGACCGTCCCCAGGGCGTGGGTGTGGTCCATGAGGTCTTGCTGGACGCGGCTGGGCGCCATTGTGTGGCTGACCAGGTACCGGTGCAGAGCTGGGGTGATGGGCACGGTCTTCGTGTCGTCGGTCAGGGACGTCATCGCACCTCCCGTGTGCGTGCCGAGGTCGACGAGACTGGGTGAGGAAGTCATGAGGAAGTCGGCCAGCTCCGTGAAGCGGCCGATGGTGGAGCCGAGCAGAGCATCGAGGTCTGCCCGGTGCCGTGCTGCGACCTGGGGCGGTGATTCCAGGTCGGTCAGGCCATAGCTACGGATGTCGCATACGACCTGGACGAGGCGCCGGATGGCCTGAGTGATGAACGCCTTCTCACAGATGGGCGCGCGCCGCACCTGGAAGAAGTCGTCGATGACATCACACTCGGCTTCCGTCGGCTGGACGCCTGCTTGCTTCCCGGCCTGTTGGAGGAGTGATTGGCCGCTGGGGACGAGCTTGCCCGCAACAGCCATGTGGATGTGGTGACTGCGTTTGACTGCCGCCGTGAGCGGAGCCAGCACGGACGCCGGGCAGTTGGCCCGCGCCTGGCGCAGCAGGTCGGGTAGGGCCATGTGGTCGCGGTGCCACTCACCGCTGAGCGCGGGGTCGTGGGCCGCCATGTCGGCCCGCACCGTCGCCGCGTAGCGTGCCGCCGAGCAGCTGCCGGTGTAGAGGAACAGCACGGTGTAGATGTCGTACAGCCGTGCTGCGCGTTCAGCGGCCTGTGGAGCTGAGGTGCGGATGAGTTCCTGCAGGGTGTGCCGGATCAGCCGCCAGACGGCGAAGGCCAGTTGATGGCCGATGAGCCACCGGTGGCGAATGCGGGCACCGGGGTCCGCAGGTGGCCATTCGGCGGGGGGAGCCGGCCCGTGCACGACTTGGGTGAGGATGCTCAGGTCGTCTTTGATGTGCTGGGCAGCACGCGTGCAGGTATCGCCCAGACAACGGCGACAGGCGGTGAACTCCTCGTCCGGTAGGGGCAGTGTCAGCAGAGCACCGTCGGCAGCGGTGCTGTGCGTACCGGTAACTGCGGGGCAAGGATGGTCGGTCAAGTGCTTCATTACAGGCCCTGCCCTTCGGTCAGATAGGTGTCGGTCATGTCGTCGAGGAGAGCGGCGGCGCGACGAACATCAGCGTCCAGGGGGCGGTCCCTGTCGATGGGTGGGATCTCCGCACTGATCTTGCCGAGAACCTCTGTGCACAGCGGCGCTGTTGGCTGACGAGTTCCCACACATGCGGCTTGGCGCAGGGCGACAGCAAGGGACCCGTGCAGGAGCCGCAGCTTTGTGGCGAGGTCGAGGGCGTTGAGCGCAGCCTGGGTACCGAACGGAATCACATCCTGGTTGTGGAGGTTCGTCGGCAGGCTCTGGGTCGAGGCAGGTATGGCGGCGCGACGCATCGACGCAATGAGTGCCGTGGCCGCGAGTTGCACTCCCTGCACGGCATGTTGACGGCCCGGCTCGGGCGCCAGCATGGGCGGCAGTCCTCCGTTGCGGTGTGGATCGATGAGTAAGTCGAGTTGCCTCTCGGCCAGATTCCCGAGCTGCACGGCGGTCACGGCGAGCGCGTCCCCGCTGAACGCGGCCGGCTGCCCGAAGAAGTTTCCGCCGTGCGCGACCACGTCCTGCTCTGGGAAGAACAGCGGATTGTCACTGATGGCGTTGATGTCATCGCACATCACCCCGGCGCAATGCTCCACGAGAGAGGCCGCGGCGCCGATCAGTTGAGGAGCGCAGCGGATGCTGTACGGCTCCTGCAACCCGCGCGTGCCTGAAGGAACGAGGCCCTTGAGCAGCTGGTTGAGGCGTTCACCTGCCAGAGCTGCGTGCGGGTGCCCGAAGGCGGCGAGCAGCCTCGCGTCCACGAACGCAGTGGAGCAGCCCAGGATGTCCACAAGCAACGCCACGAGCAGCACCGCACCGCGCAGCGACCTCTGCAGGGAGGACACGGCCAGGGCACCCGCACCCGCGGTCAGGGATGTTCCATTCACCAGAGCCAGAGCGTCACGCCCGTCGAGCTCCACCGGCTTCAGACCCAGCTTCGCGAGAGCCTCACCGGCGGTAAGACGTTCTCCGCCGGTGTAAGCATGACCATGGCCCTGCAGTGCACGGGCGACATAGGCGAGCGGAATCAGATCGCCACTTGCCCCGAGTGACCCCAGCCGGGGCACCGCTGGCGCGAAGTCCGTCCCCAGAGCATGTGCCAGCCCTTCCACCACGGCGAGGGATGCCCCGGATCGGCCCTGGCACAGCGAATGCAGTCGTACCAGCATCGCCGCCCGCACCACCGAAGACTCCAGATCCGCACCCTGCCCTGCGATGAGGTGGTTGAGCGCGTTCTCGCACTGCTCCGCCGTGGTCTCGCGCCCGCGAAAACCGACCAGCGGGCCGAACCCGGTCGTCGCCCCGTACACGGACCGGCCCCTGTCCAGGCTGCCGAGCATGAAGTCGCGACACACCTGAATGCGGTGGCGCACGGTGCTATCGATCCGGATTCTCACCGGCTCACGCATGCGATCCAGGTCGCGCAACCGGAGCTTCGTACCGGTGGATACCTGCAGCGTCGTTTCGGACTCATCGGCCGGCGAAGTCACTCACACCTCCGTACAGGCAGCAGCAAATGCCCCGCATCTCGCGGGCTCCAATGCCGTGGCGCGGCATTGCTCTTCGTGTTCTGCATGGTGGGCAACGAGAACTCCGTGCCGGAACCCGGGACCTCCCCCGGATGCGTGAATACGTTGAAAGCTCGCCTTGCGCTCTCGTGGACTCTTCTGGTGGCTACGTGAGCCAGGCCGACCTCCGACTTCACACAGACGGTCCCGGGTCAGTGAGTCTTTTCGACCTCAGTTCGAGCAGGTCATGTGCAGGGTGAGGATGGCTTGGACCGGTCTGGGGACGCGGATGGTGCAGCATCGCGGCTTGCGCAGCAGACGCCAGGTCTTACGGGTAGCCATGGCCTCTCCGAGGAGCGCGCGGGGCCTGCGCCTGCGAGCTGTGCCCGGCCTGTCTCAGTGAGCGCCGCCGAGTCGGCGGGCGGCCGGCCTGATCGCCCAGCGCTGTGAGGCCTGCCGTCACCCCTCAGTGGGGCCGTCCCATGTGGCGGACCGGCACGACTCCGGCGGTGTGTCCCTGCGGCGGTCTCCCAACCGTGCGTGATGAACACATCTGCGGCCGGGGAGGCGGCCGCAGGTAGCTCGAACTGCGGCGAGTCCAATGCCGGTCGTCCGGATGGCGGGTACCCCACCGCTGGGCGAGCTGGGCTACAGGCAACAGGCCCCGGTCTCCCTCATCGTGGATACGGGCCCGGCGCAGGCGCGGCGATGTGCTGCCGGCATCGGAGACTTCGCACATCAGGCAGCGGTCGCGGATCAGGCGAAGGCAGACCGGCCCGGTCGCATGGCGGATGGCGTTGGTGACCAGTGCGCTCACGCATGGAGGCACCCCGGGTCACACCGCCTGTGACGTTCACCGTGTCCGCTGTCCGGCTGGTGTGTCCGCCCCGAGCTGCGGCGGTGCGCAGCGGCCGGGCATTCGCACGGCACGCTTGCATCGCAGACAGAGTGCGTCTGGACCGGAGCTGTTCCGGTAGCACCTCGCCGCGTCGCGCGCTTCGGGAGACTCCGGTGGACAAGTTGCCGATCATCTACGTGCGGGGATACGCCGGGCCGACGGCCGGTATCGACAACGTGGTGGACGACCCCTTCTACGGGTTCAATCGCGGCGCCACCCACGTACGTATCGGAGGAGACGGCGACCCCCGCTTCTACCAGTTCGAAGGTCCCCTGCTGCGTTTGATGGGCGACGAGGGCTACCGGTTGCTCGTACAGGGAGACCAGCACCGGCACCTCCTCGACTCCGCCGACGCGGCGCTTCCGCCTGCCTCACTGTGGGTGTACCGGTTCTACGACCAGGCAGCCACCACCTTTGTTCCGCCCCCGCACGAGAACGTGTTCGAGCACCTTTGGAGCAAGGTGCACCACCGGGTGACCGCCAACGGTTTCAACATCGAGGCGGCAGCCGCCGGCCTGTACGACCTGATCACGCTGATCCAGCAGAAAACCGGAGCTCCCAAAGTCCACCTCGTGGCCCACTCGATGGGTGGTCTGGTCGTGCGCTGCATGATGCAGAAGATCTGCTTCCAGCCACAGGACGACGGCCGGTCCCGGCTGCTGGCCAAGGACCTGGTGGCGAAGTTCTTCACCTACGGCACTCCGCACGGCGGTATCGACTTCCAGCTCGATGCCCTCGACTGGGCGCAGCAGGCCTTCGGACCGGCCGGTTCGGACATCTTCGCCCCGGAGAAGATGTACGGCTACCTCGAGCCCGGGGCGAAGTTCGGCGACACTCCCCCGCGCTCGTCCGCCTTCGATCCGCAGACCGTGCCGGAGGAGGTTTTCCCCACCAAGGACATCTTCTGTCTCGTGGGCACCAATCCCAAGGACTACGGGCTCGCCCGGCTCACCGTCGGCCCCAAGAGCGACGGCCTGGTGTCCATCGACCACGCCTATGTGCGGCGCGCCCACCGCGCCTACGTCCACCGTTCCCACTCAGGTCCCTACGGCGAGGTGAATTCCGAAGAGGGCTACCAGAACCTGCGGCGCTTCCTCTTCGGGCCCTGGCAGGTCGCCCTCGGTCTCACCGGCCTGCCTGCCGCCGTGGAGGACGAACAGTGGCAGGCGGATATGCGCCTCGCCATCCGCGGACTTCCCGTCATCATCAGTGACCAGCGAACCTCCCACTGGTGTCCGATTCAGCTCAGCCAGGAGGTCCGACGCCTGGAAGGAAGCCCCGACGGTACCGTTCCGCTGGCCGCCACCTTTCTGTTGGAGCCTGCTCGCCCCGAGCCGGGGATTCCCTCGGACAAGAGCGCCGCTCCGCGTATGCGCTACAGCCTCACGCTCCGGGTGTTCAAACTCGACGGACGCGACGACCACTTCCGCTTCGCCGACCACCTGGAGCAGGTGCCGGCCTGGAGCGACTCCCTCATCGTCGACATCGGGCCCGACGCCCAGAGCGGCGATGTCCAGGCATGGGCGGCGTGGAATTCCATGGTCGAGGGTCCCAGCGACAGCTTCGACCCGATCACCGACGGCCTGCCTCCGGCACAGCGCCACCCGGCGACGATGGAGCGCGACGGCGAGGACCGCTTTTGCCGTATCGATCTGCCACCCACGGCCCGCGCTCTCCCCGTTCTGGGCGCTGACGGCACGTTGCGGATTCATGTGCATGACCGCCGCGCCGCTCGGTGACCGATTCATGCGCGGTCGGCCGTCGGCCATCCGGTCCGGCGTATGTCAGCGTCTCGAGCTCGTACCTACCGGCCCGGCAGTTCACCGACCAACAGTATGTTGACGATGCTCGGCCGGCACGCAGCCCTCCGGCGGCCCGCCGACAGTCGGCCGACTGCCGGTCGAACCGTGACGGGGAAGGGTCGGTCGACGCTGAGCGGCGACGTGTGCCGGAGAGCGGCAAGCGCCCGCCGCGACAGTCGACGCGGCGGGTCGCCGTGCTCCGGCCCACTGGACGCCGGCCCCGCTGCCGTGCCGTACACCGCACAAACGGCGCAGATCTCATCCGCGTACGGCCGTAACCGGTCGATGACCATCGCGTCGGGCCCTACGGCTTGACCCGCCTTGATCACCGAGTCGGCAGGGTGCCGTGATCCCCCGTCTGCCGCACGAGCGCGAGCCCCCGCGAGGGCTTTGTCTTCCGGTCCTCCGCTCCCCTCTCATCGCCCCTGTTCTCTGCGCTCGGGTTCCGTGCGTGTGCCCCGGCGTTCCCTCTGCGCACCTTCGGCGTTCTCCTGGCATCTGGCGGGTCTGTCCCTGCGCCGGTGCACGCCGGGAGACGGCAGGTGTCAGCCGATCGGAGGACACGGCTGCTCTCCGAGCTGTCGTCCTGCTCCTCCTCTCGGCCAGTTGGCGGCTGTCGTGGTTTGCGCGGAGTGGCGCGGAGTGATCCATGGAGTCGGAGCCCATCACGGCCGACAGGCCCGCAGCTCGCCCTGGAGTGCCGAGATGCGCTGTTTGCAGCTGGGGCGACGAGTACCCGACGGCGAGGAGGCACTGCGTCATGCCGGAGTTCGACCGCGGGCCGACGGCTCAGTTCGCGGAGCTGCTCGCGCAAGTACCCGACCCGCCCGTCGAGTCCGCGTTCTGGTACGACTGGGGGCCGATCTTCTACCGCGGCCGGCTCGACGGCTCAGCCCGTGTGCTGATCGTCGCCTCGGACCCCGGACCGACCGAGCGGATCGCCGGACGCAGCCTCGTCGGCAACGCCGGCCAGCGGGTGCAGGGCTTCCTGACCAAGCTGGGGCTGACCCGCTCCTATGTCTGTCTGAACGCGTGGGCGTACGCGGTGCACCCGAGCCAGGCGTTCGCGATGAAGGACGGCCTGGCCGAACCGGCACAGACCCAGTGGCGGAACGCGGTCTTCGACCGGGCGACCGATCCGACGCTCCAGGCCATCGTCGCGATGGGGTTCATGGCCCGGGAGGCGGTGCGGCTGTGGACGTCACGGCCACAGGTCACGCTGGTCGAGGTGCCCCACCCCTCCAGCCACGACCCCGAGGCGCTACTCGGCGCCTGGCGCGGCGCCGTCACACAGCTGCGCGAGATCGTGACGCCGGACGACGACGGCGACAACACCGGCCCCAACTATGGGGCGGACTTCTCCGAGGCCGACTACAGCCCGATCCCCCGGCGCGACCTGCCCTTCGGTGCACCCGCGTTCCTGGGCGACGACGCGTGGGTGCGTGCCAGGCCGAGTGGAGCGCAGAACTCCGTCAGCCGCCCGTCGCCGGACGACGGGCACACGCTGGTCTGGAAGGCGCCGGACTGATGGCACTCGTGCTCCGCGGCACGGTCGTCACCTTCGACGACGACCATCGGGTCCTGGACCCCGGCGCCGTGTACGTCGGCGACGACGGCCGACTGGCCGCGGTACGGTCGGCCGGTCAGGCTCCGCCCGCGGGTTTCTCCGACGCGCCGCGGATCGACACGGAGGCGATGATCCTCCCCGGTCTGGTCGACCTTCACAACCACCTCGCGTACAACACGCTCCCCCTGTGGGAGGCGGTCGGTGTGCCCTACGCGCACCACGACCGCTGGGTCGGCGAACGGCGTCCGCCCGACTACTCCACCTCTGTCACCTGGCCCGCCAAGGTGCTTGGCCACGCGGCGCCCGAGGCACTGGTCAAATACATCGAGGTCAAAGCGCTGATCGGTGGCACAACGGCCATCCAGGGCGCTCCACGCTCCACCCGCCACGTCGACGGCTGGCTGCTGCGGATCATCGACAACGAGAAGCTGCCGACGGGCACCGACATGGTGATGACCGCGGCGCTCCAGCTCGATGCCGAAGAGCTGCGCGACAGCCGGGCGGACAGGCTCGACGGCACCCGGGTGCTGATCTACCACGTCGCGGAGGGCAGGCGTGGCTCGACCGTGCACGACGAGTTCGTTGAACTCGGGCCGTGTCTGAAGCCCGGCCTGATCGGCGTGCACGGCACCGCGCTGACCCGCTCCGACTTCGGGACGTGGCAGGAGGCGGTGGCGGCGATCGACGCCGCGGCGCGGGGCACGGTCGTATGGTCGCCGTTCTCCAACTACTGGCTCTACCACGAGACGACGAGCGTGGTGGAGGCCGACAGGAAGGGGCTGCGGATCGCGCTGGGTTCCGACTGGTCGCCGTCGGGAACCAAGCATGTGCTCGGCGAGCTGAAGGTCGCCGACGCCGTCAACCGGCACGAGTTGGATGGGCACTTCAGCGACCGGGAGCTGTGCGACATGGTCACCGCCAACCCCGGTGACGCGCTGGCGACCGCCTGGGGGCCGCAGGTGGGCCGGTTGCAGCGGGGCAGCGCCGCGGACCTGCTCGTACTCGATCGCCACGACCCGGACCGGGACGTGTATCGCAATCTGATCAACGCGACCGAGCGGCACGTGCGGCTGGTACTGGTGCGCGGCCGGCCGTTCTACGGGACACCGGGGCTGATGACCGCCGCGGGTGCGACACACACAGACACCCTCACGGTGGCCGGGCTCAAGCGCCGGGTGGCGGTACGGCAGCCGGACCGCGCCGACGCCACCCTCGACTGGCCCGGCGTCAAGCGCGCGCTGGAGAAGGTACGCGCCGATCCGGTGGCCGCCTGGCATGCCGCGCAGGACGCGCTCGCGGACTGGGGCGGCCCGCTGGACGATCCCGAGGCGCCGCTCGTGCTCTTCGGCGACATGCCGGAAGGCGACGCGGGCACGTTCGCCGCCGCGGCCGAGGTCCCGCAGGACCTGGTCGTACCGCGTCTGGACCCGCTCACGCACGACGCCGCCTACTTCGCCGCCGTGGCCCGCAGCGGTGTGCCCCAGCTCCAGCACCTCGCGGAGTACTACACATGAGCACGACGGTGGCACAGCCGACCCACACCCTGCCCGACTCGATCGGGCTCGACGCTTTCCTGGAACGGGCCGCCGACGACCCGCTGCCGCTCGCGGACCGCTACCGCCTGGTGGCCGCGGCCCGGGTGCTGCTCGAGGAGTTGTACGTGCACCTCCCGCTGAAGCGGGCGATGCACGCCACCGACCCGGTCCAGCGCCTGAGGCTGCTGGAACGCCGCCTGAGGCCGCTCAGCGAGCCGCAGTTCCACGCCGAGCTGGCAAGTGTCTTCCGGGAACTGCGGGACCTGCACACCGGCTACCAGCTGCCGGACCCGTACCGCGGTCATGTGGCGACGCTGGGCTTTCTCGTCGAACGCTACGTCGCCCCGGACGGCAGGCCGCACCACATCGTCTCCAAGATCGACCGCTCGCTGGCGCACGCGGGCTTCGACGTCGGGGCCGAGCTGGAGACCTGGAACGGGGTGCCGATCGAGCGCACGATCGAGCGCAACGCGGCAGCACAGGCGGGCTCCAACCCGGACGCGCGCCTGGCGCGCGGGCTGGAGGCGCTGACCCTGCGCTCGTTGCGCACCGGTCCACCGCCCGACGAGCGCTGGGTACTGCTGACCTACCGCACCCGTGCCGGCCGGCGCCGCGAGACGCGTCTACCGTGGCGGGTGCGCGCCGCCGAGTGGCGCGCGGGCCGCGCGCAGGACCCGGTGCCCACCCTGGCCACCAGCCTCGGCATCGACGCCGGGAACGAGGCCACGCGGCAGATCAAACGCGCCCTGTTCGCCCCGCCCCAGGCGCGGCGCCCCTCTCCGCGTGCCTTCCGCGGTGTGGTCGCCTATCGGACGCTGCGGCTGCGCGGACGTTCCTACGGCTACTTGCGCATCTTCTCGTTCAACGTCTCGGGGGCCCGGCTGTTCGCCGAGCAGCTGGCTCGGATGGTGGCGCGCGCTCCGTCGGAGGGGCTGATCGTGGACATCCGTGGCAACCCGGGCGGCCATGTCCCGGCGGCGGAGTCCGCGCTGCAGATCCTGAGCGGGCATCCTGTCGTCCCGGTGAGCTTCTCGCTGCCGACCACGCGCAGCGCGCTCGCACTGGCCCGATCCAACCCGAGCTTCCGCGTCTGGACCAGCTCGATCCGCGACGCCGTGGAAACCGGCGAGGTGCACTCCCAGGGCTTCCCGCTCACCGACCCGGAAGCGGTCACCGCAGGGCTGCCGCGCTACACCGGACCGAAGATTCTGATCACCGACGCGCTGTCCTACTCGGCCGCCGACATCTTCGCCGCCGGCTTCCAGGACAACGACCTCGGCCCCGTTCTGGGGACCGCGTGGCGGTCCGGGGGCGGCGGTGCCAACGTGTGGACGCACGAACTGCTGCGCGTATGGCTGCCCGAACTGCTTGGCGAGCTGCCGCGCGGCGCCGGGTTCCGCGTCGCACTCCGGCGCGCCACTCGGACGCGCGGCAACGTCGATGTTCCGCTCGAGGACCTCGGTGTGCAGGCGGACGAGGTGCACGAGCTGACCGAACGCGACGTCACCGGCCGTAACCAGGACCTCCTGACGGCTGCCGCCGCCCTGCTGTCCTGACTCCCCCGGGGGCAGTGCCGGCTTCGCTCCACGGCGACCACAGGCAAGTCATGGCTTGCATATCATTGGTCACGACGGACGATGCCTTCAAGGCCCTGGCCCCCGCAGGACGGTCCTGGACGAGTTGACAGCGGGGGGCGGGCAGATCCTGTTCGAGATCTGTGCGCGGCTCACCACCAAGCACCGGGCCAGGGCGAGGACAGCCTGACGGCCGGCGGTCAGGCGCCGCCTCGGGTCCCAATCTCCCCTCGCCGGACAGCGAGTCGTCCGGTCCGGTATCGCAGGGTGCGACTGGACGGGTCGATCGATGACGGGTAGACGAGCACACGAAGCTCCTGGCGGACAGTGGAGCTTGGCGTGAACCGTCTATCAGGAGCTCCGTCGTGCCGCAGTTCCGTCCAACACGCAACCAGCGCCGTCAGGATCGTGCAACACCCTCTCATAAGGAACGTTTTCGCCTTACCCTGCCATCTGACGGGGTTGGCATGCTTAATGAGCTATTGGTGGCGACTGCGGCAGCAGGTGGAACAGCGGTAGTGCAGGCTGCTGGAACGGACGTCTGGCATACGCTACACAGGCGCGTGGCAGGGTGGGTGGGCCGCGGGGACCCTGAGCGGGAGGCAGACGCCATGCGCCGGCTCCAAGACAGTGCTGACGAAATCGCTGCAGCGGAGCCACAGCGTGCCGAGGCTGTACGCGGTCGGCTTGAGGGGTTTTGGCAGGGTCAGTTTGAGCGGTATCTGATGGACCTCAACCCGGAATCCCGCGAGGAGGCTCGCGCAGGCCTGGACCGCTTGGTGAAATCGATTGCTCCCCCGGAGACGGGCCCATCACAGCGCATCAACGTGACGCTGAGCGGCGGTTCCGGGTCGAACAACAACAACATCGGTTTCATCGACGGTGACGTCGGGCACATCGGCCACGTGTACAGCCGGCCGCCCCTCTCGCGCGCCGAGAAGGTCGACGAGTTAGCTGGCCATGTTCGGGACTACACCGGACTGCTGGGCCCCGACCATCGCAACGTGCTCATCGGTCGGGCCAACCATGCCAACGCGGTGGGCGAAAGCGGAGACCCTTCGGAGGCCGCGCGGCTGTACGGCGAAGTGGTACGCCACTGGTCCAGTTTGGCCGGGCCTGATGACCCGGAAGTGCTCATGATCCAATACCAGCATGCGCATTGGGTCGGCGAGGCGGGGCAGACAAGGGAAAGTGCAGAACTGTACGAGGATTTGATACCCAGATTGGCACGAGCACGCGGGGCGGATGACCACTACGTACTTCAGGCTCGCAGATGGCACGCCATACTTGTGGCAGAGGCTGGCGACCCAGTGCGGGCTGTGCGTCTCTATGACGAGCTGATCGCTCATCAAAGCCACCTTTTCCCCGACGACCACGTTGACATGCTCGAAGCGCGCTGCTTCCAGGCGCAATGCATTGGCGCTGCTGGAGACGCAGCAATGGCCGCACAATTGCATGATGAGCTGCGTAGCGATCTGCGTCGCACATTGGGCTCAGACCACACTTCAGTCGTGATTTCAGAGCACTGGTCAAGCTTTTGGCGCACCTACGAAGAAGGGACCCAGCTAGGGTGGCGCGTATTTCATCCAGTTTCCTTTTATAGTCCGTCATTGCGCGATAGGGAGCGTCACTAGAGGTCAGAGTTGAGCCTTGGGAGACTGCACCTCTTCCACCCTGACGGGTGGTTGGGCTGGCAGTCCCGGCAGCTGGCATGAAGAAAGCTCCTGGTAGACGGGTTCACGACCAAGATCACCAGTCCGCCAGGAGCTCTCGCGTGCTTGTGTACCCGTCCGGCATCGATCTGTCCAGCCGCACTCTGCGGCATCTCTCCGGTTTTCTCGCAGGTCACCGCCGTCGGATGGGTTCGCGCTGGCGGCGCCTGACCTGCGGCCGACAGGCCATGCTCGTCCTGGCCCAGCGCTGCGGCGACACCTACGCCCGTCTTGCCGCTGGGTTCCGCATCGGGATAGTCACGGCCTACCGCTACATACGCGAGGCCGTCGACCTCCCGGCCGCCCTTGCGCCCACGCTGGAACAGGCTATGACGACCGTCCGGATGAAGGCGTACGTGATCCTCGACGGCACCGTGCTGTCGATCGACCGCATCGCCGCCGACCGGCCGTACTACTCCGTGAAGAAGAAGTACCACGGGATGAACGTTCAAGTCCTCGCCGATCCCGCCGGACGCCTGATCTGGGCCTCGGACGCGTTGCCGGGAGCCACACGCGACCTGACCGCGGTGCGGGTCCACGGCATTCCCGCCGCCCTTGCCGCAGACGACATCAAGTGCTGGGCCGGCAAGGCGTATCAGGGCGCTGACCCTGCGATCCTGTGTCCCGATCGGGGCGAGCACCTGCGCGGCTGGCGCCGACGTCACAACCGCGATCACGCCAAGATCCGCAGCCTCGGCGAACGCGCCATGGCCATCCTCAAGTCCTGGCGGTTCCTGCGGAAGCACCGCTGCAGCACCACCCGGATCACAGCCGTCGTCCGTGCCGTCCTCGCCCTCGAACTCGCCACCTGATCAAGATGGAAAAGGCTCACTGATAGGCAACTGGTCGAAGTGAGAGATTGCCCCCTCGCGAGCTACCTCGACGTCCTCGCGACCGAGGTAACGACGAAGATAGGCATTCCGGTCCGGTACCACCGTGCCCCTCGGGTCGAGCAGTTCAGGCTCACCAGCGTCGTCCACGTACCGGGAACGCAGTTGCAGCAGTCCCTGCATCCTGCGGAAGCGACGGGTGTTCTTCCCCGAGCCGAACTTGCCGTGAGCGTCGCGCACTGCGAAGAGACGGTCGCCGACAAACCCTCTTTCCTCGACCTCCGCTTGGTCGAGTATCTCGCCCCCTGTCGACTTGATCGGATACCGCCAGATCCGTTCGATCAAGCCCGCTTCGGTTACCATCCGGATGAGGCTACAAGAGCGAGGGTCTACTCACTGGCCGGGCGGGACTGACCCGAGCCCGGACACGCCGCCGACCCGGCAAAGGCGAGATCCAACTTCCTGTCCGCGCTCAACACAGGCGAAGCGCACGGACGGGGCGCCATGTGGCGCGTTCCTCTGCCCTCCTGAGCGCCGACTCTTGCCCAAGAAGGCCCGCAGCAGCGGGTATTGGCGAGGAAGCAATGCTTCTGAGTGAACAGCGGCGATGCTTCTGCTTCCGTGAGGGAGTGCCGGGCATGTCCCTGCTGAGAGGTCGTTCTCGCCTGGCCCTGGCGCTGCGGGAGGCGGCGGCAAGCGGGCCAAGGCGACCCGAGAGGAAGGGAATCGCACATGAACCTGTGATCGCTTGTCCGCCGTCCGGTCATCGCCACCGTCACCGTGGGGCTCGCCGCCACGACGTCGATCGGGGTCACCGCGCCTGCACCCAGCGCCGTCGCATTCCGCGACTACCAGTGCCGACACCTGGACTACGACTCCGGTCTGCGCATGCTGGACGGATTCAACTGCACGCCCTTGTTCATCAATCATGAACCCATGGAAAACACTCTGATCACGAAGCCGGACAGTCGACGCTGGCTCTACGAATGCGAGATCGTCAAAGTCGTCGTGGGCAGCAACAACGATATCGTCGGCGCCCACTGCAACCCCATCTGAGGTTATCCCGTAAATGCTCTCTGTCGTGCTGGATGGCCTGCTGGTCCCTGCGTCACCCAGCAGGGACAGTTGTGCATGCGGGCGATGCCGAGCATGTCGTGATGGACGCCGTCGCCTTTGTAGCGCAGCCGCGCGCAATCTTCCCTGCCGGAAGTTCGGCCGGCCGCTCTCGTGGCGGTGCGGGTGACCAGGCCGGTGCCCCCGTGGCCGCCGCCCCGAGCACCGTGTTCTTCCCGACGGCACCCCTGGCGCCGGACAGCTCCCACGCCTTGCAGTCGTTGCGATTCCCGGGAAGGGGACGGCCGATGGTGACGCGCCGGGTGTCGGTGTCGAAGACGACCTGGTGGCCGGCTGCGTACCTGTAGCTCTTCGGCTGCTCGGCCCTGGTGTGGCCGCGGGTGGGAACCGGGGTTCCGGCCACGATCAGCACGGTGTCCTTGGGGGGCACTGTTTGCGCCGCTGGAGCGCGGGCGCAGGGTCGAGGTGGTCGATGATGCGGTCGGGCGTCAGGGTGTCCCGCCTCATTTGATGTTGCTGGTGAGTGAGCCAGTCGACTCTGCCACGCCGGCGGATCCGTAGGCTTCGGCGAGTACGCCCACTGTGTCGGCCATGGCTTGGCGCAGTTCGGTCGGCGCGACGACCTCGACGTGGATACCGAGCCGCAGCAACTCACCGCACGCGTGCTCGATGCTCTCGGTCGGGATGACCGCCTCGACCCATCCCTCGTCCCCGACGGCGGTCGCGGTGGAGTCGACTGCCCGCACCACCTCCGGAGGGACGTTGTCGGGCAGGCGCCGGCGTCCCTGTGGGGACAGGCGGACAGTGGCTCTGCCGGTGTAGCGGCGTGTCTGGAAACCGTCGAGGTAAGAGGTCCAGTACGCGCCCAGGTCGAAGTCCTGCGGCCGGTCGAACCGCTCGTCGCTCAGCACCGCGTCGAGGACTTGGGTCACCCGGTAGGTCGCGATCCGGTTCTTCCCAGCGGCCACGAGGTACCAGACACCGGACTTGAGCACCAGGCCGTAGGGTCGAAGGCGGCGACGTACCTCTTGCGGCGCGCGCCAGCGACGGTAGCGCACGTCCACCGCACGCTGGGTGATCACCGCATCGACGAACAAGGTCAGATACGGCGTCTGCTCGGGTTCCCGGTACCAGCCGGGAGCATCCAGGTGGAACACCGCCGCGCTCCGCTCGGCCTCCTCACGCAGTCCCGTCGGCAGCGCGGCCAGCAGCTTCAGCCGCGCTGCCGTCACCTCAGCCGCGAGCCCCAGGTCGGCGGCGGGGCCGGGCAGCCCGGCGAAGAACAGCGCCCGCGCCTCGCCCTCGCTCATCCCGGTCAGGCGGGTGCGATAGCCGTCGACCAACTGATAGCCGCCTCCGCGCCCCGGCTCCGCGTAGACCGGGACCCCAGCGGCCTGCAAACGCGCCACGTCACGGTATGCGGTCCGGACAGACACGCCCAGTTCCTCGGCGAGCCCTCGCGCGGACGTGCGGCCACGGGATTGCAGCAACAGCAGCACCGACAGCAGTCGACCGGCAGACATGGGCGCATTCTCCCCCGAAACCCTGACAGCACCTGGCACACAGCTCCCCTACCGTCAGCTCACCGCCCGGCTCCGACCGAACGAGCCGGCATCACGTGCCCGCAGTTCAAGACTCAACAGGAGCCTGCCGTGACCCTCACCAACCCTGCCGACTCCCCTGCCGTGATCGAGCTTCGCCAGTACACGCTGCGCTCCGGTCGGCGCGACGAGCTCATCGAGCTGTTCGACCGGGAGTTCGTGGAAACCCAGGAAGAGGCCGGGATGGTCGTGCTCGGCCAGTTCCGGGACCTCGGCGATCCGGATCGCTTCGTCTGGCTGCGCGGGTTCCGGGACATGGCGGCACGGCACCACGCACTGACGGCCTTCTACGACGGCCCTGTCTGGGCCGAGCACGGCCCCCAGGCCAACACCACCATGATCGACTCCGACGATGTCCTCCTCCTGCGCCCCCTGTCGGACCAAAGCGCCTTCAACGTCTCCCCCTCCGAGCGGCCCCAGGCCGGCACTTCGGCACCGAACCGATTCGTGTCCGCCACCGTGTGGTCCTTCCCGCCCGGACGACAGGAGGGCACAGCCCTGATCCGGGACGGTCTCCTCCCCCTGCTGCAGAAGACGGGACCCGCGCCGCTCGCCGCCCTCACTTCCGAGACGGCGCACAACACATTCCCCAGGCTGCCGATTCGCACCGGGGAGAACGTCGCCGTTGTCCTGACCTCGTACCCGGACGAGAGCGCTTACCGACGGCACCTCGCTGACGTACTGGCCCATCCCCTCGCACAGGAGATCCTGCGGAGCATCGAGCGAGAACAGACAACAGCCCCCCGGACACTGCGGTTGGCGCCCACAGGCCGCTCGCTCATCTCCTGACCTGTCTCATCTGACTGCTGCCGCTGAGCGTCTCTACGGACCGCAGGACGCGCTGCGCGCCGAGATGATCCTGGAGTACGAACGGCGGGGCACTGTCTGGCACGCGAAGGGCTGACCGTAACCACCGGGCCTTCCCAGGCCGGACCTCTCCCACCAGGCCCCACTGAGCACCGCGTCCGGACCGTCGCGAGGGTGGCACCCGCCCGACCGGCAGCTCCGACGGCCGCGCGTACGGCCTCGGCCTGGAGAGCAGGCCGCTGCCCGGCGGCGGCCCCTACTGGGGACGCAACGGACTTCCTCGGCTACGAGCCGGCCGCCGGCGCCACCGTCGACGGCAGGCAGGCCACGGTGAACCTCGGTCCGGGCAGTGGAAGTTGCGGACCGGTACCGCCTGACGGGACGTGCCCGAGCGGAACGGGCCCTTGGCCACGCTGCACACCCGTTTCCGCCGCTGGGCCAAGGACGGCACCTTCGCCCGGATGCTCCAGGCCGCCCAGGCGGAAGCGGCCGCCACGGGCGACATCGACTGGCTGGTGTCGATCGACCAGCATCGTCCGCGCCCACCAGCACGCCACCGGGGCACGAATCCGGGGCGAGGCCGCCCGGCCCTCGGAAGGCCCCGGGGCGGCCTGACCGCCAAGTACACCTGGCGGTGGACGGCCGGGCCGCCCGCTCGCTTTGGCCGTCACGGGCGGGAACACCGACGACTGCGCCCGGTTCACCCGCGTCATGGAGGCGATACGGGAGCCCCGCTCGCCTTCTTGCGGCCTTGTACCGAGATCAGGCTGATACCGGTGTCGGTGAAGTCGGGAGAGCGGTGGAGCTCACGCATTGCTGCCATGTCCTGGCGGGTGAGTAGGCCCTTGTCCAGCAGGGCGGGGACGGCTTGGTCGAACGTCGCCGTCCAGAAGGCATCGGTCGCGCTTCGATCGCCGACGGTGCCCAGAGCGGTGGAGGACTCGACGTCACCCAGGCCGAGCTCGATGAATCGGCCGGCAAGCTTGTCGGCCCAGCGCAGGTCGGACCCGACCGTCGTGGCGAGCAGCTCTTCGCCGGCCCGGGTGACCCTTTTGAACACAGGATGCGGGGAGGTGTCGGCGAGCCGGACGGAGAGGTCCTCGACGACCAGCCAGCCGCCGGGGCGGACCCAATCGACGGCCCGCCGGAGCAACTCCTCGCGTTGGGGCAGGTGGCACAGCAGGGCGCGGGCATGGACGAGGTCGAACACCTCCGGCGGGAAGTCCTCGCGAACGGCGTCGTGCCGGAGCACTCGGATCGGTGTGCGGGGCGGGAAGCGCAGGAACCGGGTGTCCGTGTCGGTGGCTGTGACCTGCCCGAGGGGGCGGTGGGCGGCCAGCCAGGCGGCGACCGACCCCGCTCCGGCGCCCAGGTCGAGACAGCGCGCGTCCTCGGGCAGACCGAGACGGCTGAGCACGCGGAAGGTCGCCGGATCGAACGCGGCCTCCAAGGTGTGCAGGCGGGCTTGTTCGCCGGGGACGTGGTGGGCGACGTAGCTGCTCGCGTAGCCCTCGGGTACGTGTGCCGCTTCGGTCACAGGGTGACCTCCAGTCGGCTGGGGCAGCGGTTGAGGAAGCCGGCCGGTTCGGGTCGGAAGCCGTGCGCCCAACGCAGGCGGGGGTATCGCGCGATCAGCAGTCGCAGACCGGTGGTGATCTCGGCGCGGGCCAGATGCGACCCGAGGCAGAAGTGCCGGCCCGCGCCGAACGCGAAGTGGGTGGCCGCGCCGCCGTACTCCCGGTCGAGACGGCCGTCGGCGCGGTGCAGTGCGAAGCTGTCCGGGTCCGGGAAGCGACGGGGGTCACGGTTGGCCGAGCCGATCAGACAGGCGACGGTGACGCCCGCGGGTACCCTCCCGGAGGGCAGGTCGACCTCTTCGCGCGTCTGCCGGAGCACCAGCTGCAGGGCCGGATCGCGGCGCATCGTCTCGGCGAGCGCCAGGTCGATCGCCGTCGGGTCGGTGCGTATCGCGTTCAACAGCCCGGGGACCTCCAGGACGTTGGTGATCAGGTTGGCGAGGGTGCCGTGGCTGGTCTCGCTGCCCGCGGTCATCAGGATCGCGCAGCACCCGCGGACGTACTGCTCCGACAGCGGTCTGCCGTCCACCGTGGCGGTCAGCAGGGCGGAGATCAGGTCGTTGCCGGGGCGGGCGCGTCGGGCGTCCAGGTGGGGCTGGAGGTAGTCGTAGAAGTCGTCCCGATTGGTGAGGCCGTGCGTCAACAGGCCCGGGTCCTGCCGGTAGTTGCCCATGTAGGAGAAACCCACGGTGCACCAGCGTTTCAACCGGGCGACTTGCTCGGGTGTGTCGGCGGGCAGCCCCAGCGCGCGGGCCATCACCTGGATCGGCAGAGGGGTGGTGAACTCGGCGACCAGGTCCACCTGCCCGCGGCCGCGTAACCGTGCCACCAGACCCCTGGCGACGTCGTCGATGGAATCCTGCAGGATCGTCAGGGCCCGGCTGCGGAAGGCCCGGGTGAGCGGTGCGCGGTGCGCGGCGTGCTCCTGACCGTCCATGGACACGATGCTGTGGCCGAGCAGCGGGGCGATCTGCCAGGTGTAGTTCTCGTTGCTGAATCTCGGATCGGTCAAGGCCGCGCGTACATCCGCGTGCCGGCTCAGCAACCAGGTATCGGTGGGCTCGTCATAGGCGATCGGCATGGTGTCGCGCAGCCGCCGATACAGCGGATAGGGGTCGATTTCGAAAGCCCGTGACTTCAGCGTGGGCGGCGTCAGCGAGGTGTCCATGACGCTGACGCGGGAGTGCGGGCCTCCATCGGCCTGCAAGTGGTAGCGGGAGACGCCCGCGTGCCAGTCGGCGGAGGCGCGCATCGCCTGTTCGAGTCGTCCGATCCGCGCTACCTGGTCCGCGGTACGAGAGACGGACGGCAGATGGGCGAGGTGGCGGAGTTTGCGGGCGGTGAAGTCGTCCGCGGCCGCGACGATCATGTCGCGGGCCGTGTCCAGCGATTCCTGCCAAGGGGTGCGATGTTCCCCGGCGAGAAGCGTGACCAGGTTGTAGGGCTCACCGTGCACGAGGTCCTTCGCGACGGAGTGGATGTCGTTGGTCCAGGCGATGACATCCGCCGCGAGAGCGCGCAGGTCATGCCAGCACCCCTCGCCGCACGGGTCGGTCGCCGGGACGGCACCGTCCGCGGCTTCGATGAGATCGAAGAACAGCAACGCGCCGAACGCCTCGCGCCGAAGCTCGGTGTACTCGGCCACGGTGCAGGCCGCGCCGCTTTCCCTCATCTGCACCACAGCCTGCTGTGCGCGCAAGTGGTGGAGCAGATCTCGGCGCAGGCGAACCTGCCACGCCGTGTCGCCCAGGGCCCGGGTGCGCGGCCACAGGTCGGTGGCCAGAGCGTGCAGCATCGGGTCACGGCCGTCCGTGCCACCACCGGACCCCACGATCGACTCGACCTCGGCGGAGAAACGCCGTAGCGCCCCACCTTCGCCCCAGGGCCCGTCGTCGACCCGGTCGTCGAGCACCAGCGCCCACAGGAACCAGTCCATCAAAACCGCCGCGCCGGGCAGCGGGGCCGGACCGGCCAGCGCCACTGCCAGGTCCAGCAGGGCCGACTGTTCAAGTCTGGCCCGGCCCCTCGGCCCGATCAGGCCGTGCCGCTCGGCCCAGGCGATGGCGTCGTCGCGCAGGGCGCCCGCATGCGGAGGGGTCGGCGGTGGCTCGAACGGCAAAGCGACCGACGGGACGACGAACGCGGGAGCTACCGGGTGGGCCGGCGGGGCAGGCTGCATCGCTCTTCCTCACATGCGCTGGAGCGGGCTCGGCCGGGATCACCGGTGCGTGCTCGCACCGGTGGGCGGCCCTGGCGCGGAGCCGCCGGTTACCTCGACGGTGCACCGGCGATGCCCATCACCGCCCCGTACAGACCTGCAGCTTCCTCCATACGAGTGAAGCTGCTTCCGGATGGCAGGTTTCCGCCTGCCGATGGGTAGCCAGCGGCCTGTAGTCGCGAACTCGACGACTTCCCACGGCCGTTGTCACCGCTCTCGCCGCCTGGCGCAACAGCGGACCCAGCGGCACAAAGGAACGGAGAGTGCAAGCCATGACCGCTGTCCACAGTTCGATACTGAGTACCAAGCTCCGCCGCATGTTCGCCTTCCTCGACACCGACCAGGACGGATTCCTCACCGAACAGGACCTGACGGCCATCGCCGACCGCCTGGCCGATTCCGTCTCCACCCAGCCGGAGAAGGCGCAGCGGCTGCGGGAAGCCCTCGCCGTCATCTGGGACCCCCACCTGCGGCACATGGACGACGACGGCGACGGGCGGATCAACCCGGACGAGTACGAGCGCGGCGTCCGTGCGTCCATCGCCTCCGACGAGTCCGCACTGGTCTCCGCCCTCCACGATGTCGTTGCGGCCTGCCTGGACATTTGCGACACGGACAACGACGGCCTGATCACCCTGAACGAGTACACCCTGCTCGGCCAGGCCGTGAGCGGCGGCACCCCTGAGGAGATGGCGGCCGCTTTCACCAAGCTCGACCTGGACGGTAACGGCACCCTCGGCCCTGAAGAGATCCGCACCGCTGTGACCGGGTACTTCACGAGCGAGGACACCGAAGCCCGCGGCAACTGGCTCTACGGCCCGCTGTAACCGCCACCGCCGGCGACCGCGGGATGACGGGCCTGTCCGCCGACCCCGCCGCACCGCACCCGCGCCCTCGTCGCAACGCGGCCACCGACCTGCCCGAGCGGCGCGGGTTCAGCCCAGTGAAGGGAGCTATCCAGGACGGCTCCGACGCCGTGGTCACAACTGCCACAGCCCGTCATCATCGCAAGGCCCGATCGCTTCACCTTGAACAAGATGGGCGCCCGCGACTGCACGCTCCGTACTGCAATGCCGGCTCAAGCTGCGTTGTCGGCTTCGGGTTGGAGCGCAGGGCCGAGCAGCAGGCCCCCGTCCAGGACGAATTCCGAGCCCGTAGCGAAAGTTGCGTCCTGGGAGGTGATGAAGAGCAACAGCCGGGTGATGTCAGAGGGTTCGGCGAGGCGGGGAACGGCGAAGGGATCGGGCGAGTAGAAGTCGGCGATGGCCGGCTGGCCTGCGACGGTGGGTTCGTTGATCAGCGGTGTGGAGACGACGCCGGGGTGGATGGAGTTGACCCGGATGTTGTCCCGTCCCAGCTCCAGCGCGGCCGTCTTGGTCAGCCCGCGCACGGCCCACTTGCTGGCGGTGTAGGGGGCGTAGAAGGCCGTGCCGACGTGGGCCATGGTCGAGGCGATGTTGACGATGGTTCCGCCGCCACCCCTGCGCATCGACGGAGCCACGGCCCTGATGCCGAGGAACTGGCCGGTGACATTGACGCTGAAGGTGTGCTCCCAGGTGCGGAGTTCGGTGTGCTCGATAGGGGCCGCCGGGTTCTGGACGCCCGCGTTGTTCACCAGGATGGTGATCGGCCCGAAGTGGCCTTCGACTTCTCGCACCAGTGCCGCCCAGTCGTCCTCGCTGGCGACATCCAGGTGAACGGACAGAGCCCGATGACCGAGCTGAGCAGCGAGATCGCGGCCGGCGTCGTCGTCGCGGCCGGCAATGACGACGTTCGCCCCCTCGGCGTGGTAGCCCCGCACATGACTGCTGCCCATACCCCCGCTGCCGCCCGTGACGATGACGGTCTGGCCCTCAAAGCGTCCCATGATGCTTCCTTCCAGGCTTGCAGTAATGGTGAGCCGAGTGACTCACCTCCTCTCTCAAGGTAAGAGCAGGGTTGGAGGTGAGTCAAGTGACTCACCTTGTAGCGAGAGGCATACTGGAGGGCATGACGGCACAGCCTTCGGAATACCACCGGCGCGTGGCAGCGCAGAAGCGGACGTCCATCATCGAGGCAGCGACGAAGCTGTTCCTCGACTCCGGCTACGACGGCACCTCGCTGGCCCGCATCGCCGAGGCGGCCGGAGTGTCGAGGGCGACTCTGTTCAAGCAGTTCACCACCAAGGCAGCCCTGTTCGAGGCGATCGTCACCGAATACTGGCAGGTCGACGACGAGGAGGCGCCCCTCCCCGAGCAAGGGAACCTCCGCGCAGGACTTGAGACCATCGGACGCCGCTACGTGGACCTTCTCACCCAGCCCGGCATGGCCGCCCTCTTCCGCATCGTCATCGCCGAGGTACCGCGCTTCCCCGAGCTCGGCGAGACCCAGTTCAATCTCGGCAAGATGCCCTACTTCGAATCGGTCCGCCGCTACCTGGAAGCGGAAAACGCCGCCGGCACGGCACGGCTTGACGATGCGGAGATGGCGGCGACCCAGTTCCTCGGGATGATCTCCAACTACGTGTTCTGGCCGCGGATGCTGCTCGCGCGCTGGGAGCCCGACGACTTCGCCATCACCAACGCGGTCGACCAAGCGGTGCTGACCATGCTCGCCCGATACGGCGCGCCGGGGACCCCCGGCGCCTGAGGCACCAGGCGCCCCACCGCTCTGCGTAACCACCCGATATCTCCCGCACAGGCAGGCGACCCCGTCGGATACACAGTCGCCCACACAGCGCCGGAGCTCCTTGGAACTGCCACCTTCGGGTTGGAGGCGCACCCGATGTCCGACTTCGGCGAGTTGCCGATCATCCAGCAGGCGCTCGGAGTCACCGCGTGGGTCTTGAGGAAGACGCGATAGGTTTCGTCGCCCTTCTCCCGGACTGTTCCGACCGCCCGGAAGTGCTGCGCCAGCCGGGAGATGTCGATCTTGCCCTGCTGTTCGTGCGGGTCTCCCTTGGTCAGCAGGACACCCAGGAGCTCGTCGTGGCTGCACCTCGTGGAGCGGTGGTTCGCCGAACTCACGCAAGAGAAGCTCAAGCACGGTGTCCACCGCTCCGTCCAAGCGCTCGAACGCGACATCCGCAGCCGGCTCGCCAACTGGAACGAGGACCCGAGGGCCCGTGCGGTATCTGTCTTCGGGGAGTACGTGTTGGCAAGGGTGGCAACCTGCTCGTTGCTGGTTGTTTGATCCACGGAATCATCCTGGAGGTCAATGCCGTCCGGCCAGCCGGCCGCCAGCGATGGTGGACACGCTGCCGGCGTTGAACGGCGCCCTGTCACCGGCCAGGAACGCGACCAGGTCGGCGACCTCCCCGCTGCCCCGGTCGGCGCAGTGCAGGGGCAGCAGCGAAACCGTTCCATGCGCCGTCATGGTCATCAATCTGCTTTCTTTTCTGATCCGAGACCCAGTCCGTTGGTGTTCAGTGAAGAGTGAGCGGGATTGCGGAAGTGACGTGGGACAGCTTTTCGGGGTTGCGGACGTAGTAGAGGCCGGTGACGCGGGCGTTCTCGACACTGATCGCCATGACGCCGTCGATCTCGCCGTCCAAGCGGACGAGGAGTGCCGGGTTGCCGTTGATCACGGTCGGATCGGTGGTGATCGTGCCTCCGACCTTGCCGATGCCGCCGGCGAACATCCGGGCCACCCGCTCGGCGCCGCTGACCGGCCGCAGCGCGGCGTGCTTGATGCCGCCGCCGTCGCTCATCAGGACGACGTCGGGGGCAAGTACATCGAGGAGGGCCTGCGGGTCGCCGATTTCCACGGCGCGCCGGAACGACTCCAGGGCCGCCTGGCCCTCGTTCGAGGAGACCACCTGGCGGGGGCGACGGGCAGCGACGTACCGGCGTGCGCGGTGGGCGATCTGGCGGACGGCCGCAGGGCTCTTGTCGACGGCGGCCGCGATCTCGCCGTAGCTGATGTCGAAGACCTCGCGTAGCACGAAGACAGCACGCTCGGTCGGTGACAGCGTCTCGAGGACGAGCATCAGCGCCATCGACATGCTCTCGGCCAGCTCGACGTCCTCGGCCACGTCCGGCGCGGTGAGTAGCGGCTCGGGCAGCCAGGGGCCGACGTACGCCTCCCGGCGACGCTTCACGGTACGCAGCCGGTTGAGCGCCTGGCGGGTGGTGATCCGGATCAGAAAGGCACGCTGGTCGCGCACCTGCACCCGGTCGGCCTTGACCCATTGCAGCCAGGTCTCCTGGAGGACGTCTTCGGCGTCGGCCGCCGATCCGAGTACCTCGTAGGCGACGGTGAAGAGCAGGTTGCGGTGGGCGAGGAAGGCCTCGGTCGCCGGGTCGGCGGCCCCCTTGCTCATCTCTCGTCCCCGCTCCTCGTCCTTCGCGGTAGGCCGTGGTGGCCGACCGCGTTCGCGTGCGTTCGTAGCAGGATCCTCGCGGTGAACATCGGTCAGGCCGCCCGGTCGGGGGCGGCCGGTGCCTCGGCGTGGTGGGCGCCGTTGGCGTGCAGCAGCTGCCGACGCTTGGCGACGCCTCCCGGTGCGCGGTGCAGGCGGAACGAACCAGGCTTGTGCGCCTCCTTGGACAGGTGCCCGGGGATGCCCTTGCAGACCATCTCCTTGATTCTGGCTCCCATGCCCTCGTCGATGTGCAGCCACACAGCGACATCGGACCGATTGGCGAACTGATAGATGCCGGCGCTCCGGCCCAGGCTGATGCACTGGGCGTAGAACCCCTGGTGGATGGTCTCCGGCTGCTCGCCCGAGAGTCGGCTGAGCACGGTGTCGGCGGCCCGCGCGCCCAGCGGTGTCGCGTTCAAGCAGCTCATCCGCAGCGGTTGGTTCGACGGTGCCGCCGAGTCTCCGGCCGCGAGAATGCGCGCGTCGTCCACGCTCGTCAGCGTCTCGTCGGTGAGCAGACGACCCACGGCGTCGATGCTCAGCCCGCTGCGCGCGGCCAGGTCGGGAACGCCGAAGCCGACGGTCCAGATGGTGACCTCGCTCAGCAGCTCACGACTGTCGGCGAGCCGCACGGCGTCGCGGGTCATCGCCGTCACCTTCGCGTCGGAGCCGTCGATGACCGTCACACCGAGCGTGGCCAGCCGCTTCGCAACCGAGCGCCGGCCCCGCGTGTGCAGGTACGGGCCGAGCACGCCGCCACAGACCAGAGTCACCCGGCGGCCCTGTTCCGCCAGCTCGGCGGCGGTCTCGATGCCGGTGGGGCCAGCACCAACCACCGTCACCGGAGCCGTCGTGGGCGTGGCATTGAGAACCGCACGCAGCCGCTGTGCCTCCTCCAGGGTGGCGATCGGGTAGGCGAACTCGGCCGCGCCGGGCACGCTCGGATCCGCGCTGCCACTGCCCACGGCGTAGATCAGGTAGTCGTAGTGGAGCGTGCTGTCGGCCGCCAGCCTCACGCTGCGCTCGGCCGCGTCGATCCTGGTGACGGTGTCGACCACGAGCCGGACCCGCTCGGCCAGGACATCCTGGTAGGCGACGACCGCGTTGTCGGACCCGCCCACCAGCTGGTGGAGGCGGACCCGGTGGACAAGATCCGGGCGCGGGTTGATCAGCGTCACGGTCACGTCGGTGCGCAGTGTCAGCCGATTCGCGGCCATCACGCCCGCGTATCCGCCACCGATCACGACCACATGCGTGTTCCCGGTCATGGTTGTCTCCTCCGTTTGCGGGTGTCCGGCCATAAGTCACCGCACCATCGACCGCTGTGACAGGGTGTGAAGCAGATCACTCACTTGCCCCGGCGGGAGCTGTGCCCGCATCGGCCCGCCAAGGTGGGTCGCCTGCCGCACCCGCCGCCCGCTGTTCCGCACCAACCGCGAGGCCCCGGCCGGATCGCTGACGCTGGAGGTGTGCCCTGCGACCGGCCGGGCCTGGCTCCCCTGCCGCCGCGCTGAGGAGCTTTTCAGGGGTGCCGGGGGCCGGGGCCCGGCTGCCTCAGTCCGGCTCCATGTAGGGGCGGCGGAAGACCGGTGCCTGGCTGGTCCCCCACGGACGTACGGCTGCCAGTGCCTGGGCGACCGCGGACTCCAACGGGCCGCTCGTATCGACCGCGACCGCTTCGGGCCAAGGCGCCTCCCTGGCCGCCATGGCCTGGGCGATGTCGACGTCGGCGTCGGATGTTCCGCCGGCGCGGGTGCTCAGGCGGGCCGCTGACACGTCGTCCGGCACGTGGCAGTGCAGGGCCACCAGGTCGGCGCCGACGCCTTCGGCAGCCCGCAGTGCCGCTTCACGCTGTCCCGAATCGGACCACGTGGCGTCCAGGACGACGGACTCACCGGAGGACAGCAGGGCGGCTGCGCGTTCCAGCAGAGTGGTGTATGTCCTGGCTGTCCACTCCGGCGTGTAGAGGCCTTCGCCGTAGTTCGCGGCGGCGGACTGCTCCACGGGGAGGCCCGCCAGCTCCTTGCGGAGGCGGTCGCTGCTGAGCAGCGTGACCCCCAGCCGGTCCGCCAGCGCGCCGGAGAGCGTGGACTTCCCGCTGCCCGGCAGACCGCCCACGAGCGTCAGGCACACGGTGGAGGTGCGCAGGTGACGCAGCGCTGCCGAGACCAGCCGTCGTGCCGCCGACTCCGCGCCCGGCGCACCCTGGCGGGCCTGGATCAAGGACACCTTGGCGCGGACGAACGCGCGATAGGCGACATAGTGATGCCGCAGGGAAGAGGGGGCGGGGTCACCGGAGTACTCGCTGTACCGGGCGAGGAAGTACGCCGCGGCCTCCGGTGCGCCGAGCTGTTCCAGGTCCATGACGAGGAAGGCGGCGTCGTCGAGGCCGTCGACGTAGCGCAGATGATCATCGAACTCCAGGCAGTCCAGGATGCGAGGGCCGTCGTCGAGGCAGAAGATGTCCTCGGCGAGAAGATCGCCGTGGCCGTCGACCACCCGCCCCTGCTCGATCCGGGAGTCGAACAGTTTCTTGCGGCCGGCGAGATAGCGGCGAACCAGCCGCTCGATCTCGTCCACCTCTTCGGGCGCGAATCCGTCGGCTGTCATCGGACGTACCTGCGCGAAGCCGGCCTCCCAGCGCGCGGACAGCGCGTCCCGCGTGCCCTGCTCGTCCACCTCCCGGCCGCGGGGCGCCTGCGCGTGCCAGGCGGCCAGTTGCCGTGCCACGGTCCGCAGGGAGTCATCGACAACGGCCCCCTCTCGTACCAGGCGGGAGAGGCGGCGGTCCGCGGGCATGCGGCGCATCACCACGAGTGGTTCGGGCGCCTGCGCACCGGGGCTACGGAGCTCGCCGAGACCCGGATAGACATCGGGGGCGAAACGGCGGTTGAGATCGACCTCGCGCTCGCACGCGGATCGGCGAGCCGACACCGTTGTGTAATCCAGGAAGCCCAGGTCAACCGGCTTCTTGAGTTTGTAGGCCCGGTCGCCGGCGAAGAACACGACCGCGGTGTGGGTCTCGCACACCTCCGCCCGTGGCTCCGGAGGCACCGACCCCCTGTGGGCGCCACGCTCAGTCATGAGAAGCGGACCAGCGACTTTGCATGGCGACGCCCTCCGTCGCGTAGGAACACCGAAAGTGACGGTAGATGTCTCTCTACCCAGGAATACCCCAATCCCTGCCGCAGCGCATGTGGCCGGTGGCGTCTGCCGGACCTGCTTCCGTTGTCGAACGAAGCCTCATCCGTTCGATAATGGAAGCAGGTGGGGGACGGACCAGCGACCTGCTGGAGGTCAGCTCCTGACGTCACAAGGTTCGCCGTACGCATCCGACCCACCGCGCGGCGCACGGCCCGGCCGCACGAAGTCGTGTCGAGACCGTCGCCCGGTACAAGGACGAGGAGAGAGTCATGACACACACCACGGAATGGAAGGTCCGTCTCGACCTCTTCGAGGACGACGAGGGAACGACGAAAGCACACGTAGTGCTGGACACCGGGGCCACGGCACTCACCGCCCGCGGATCCGCGCACTGCCATCCGACGGATACGAACGTGCCGGAGATCGGCGACGAGCTGGCGGCGGGCAGAGCCATGCGCGACCTCGCCCAGCAACTGCTGATCATTGCCGAGCGTGATGTCCAAGGCGTGAGTGCGTAAGTCCCTCCCGGCTGAGGGACCGCCGGATTGGAGGTCGCCGACGGTGGTCTCGATGTCCACCGTGAGGTCAAGCAGCCGGAAAGTACCGGAAGTACCGGGGCACCCGCAGCCGCGCTCGCCGCATCGGGCGGCTCGGCTGTCACATGATTGCCGCCGGACAGGGTGGGGTGTCCACGCGGAGCAACCCGCCCTGTCGCGGTCCGCTTCCCCCTTCGCCTCCGCGAACAGGCAGTGGTGACGAGGCGGGGTCAGACGGCGAAGTGGACGTTCACCACGCCTTCCACGGAGAGCACGCTGCGCACGACCAGGGGAACGAAGTGCGAGTCACCAAGGTCCCCGGAAAGAGTCACAACGCCGTCCTGCACAGCGACCCTGACCTCACCCAGTGTCTCCGCCATCGGGTCGAGGATCGAGTCCTGGATCTCTTTCGCGATCTCCTCATCGGGGCGGAGGAAGATGCTCAGCACATCGCTGCGGCTGACGATCCCTCTCAGACAGCCATCGGCATCCGTCACCGGTAGCCGCTTGACTCGCTTCTCCGCCATGACGCGGGCTGCCTCGCTGACCAGGGCTTCCGGATGTACCGTCACCGCGGGAGCGGTCATCAGGCCAGCCGCGGTTCCGCCGGCTGCCTTGGCGAGCTTCTCGGAGTACGCGTAGGAGTGGTGAAGAGAGCTCTCCTGGGTGTGCCATTCCTCCTTCGGCAGCAGATCGGCTTCGGACACCACACCGATGACCCGGCCGTCACCTTCCAGGACGGGCAGCGCGCTGACGTTCCACTCACGCATGGTCTGAACGATGCGCTTGAAGTCGGCCTCACGGCCCAGCGCGACGACCGTCTGTGTCATGACGTCACCCACCGTGCGAGGAGACCCGTACTCGGTGGCGTCCTGCTCGATCGGCTGCTGGGCCCGCCGCGTACTCCCCTCGTGTGCGGCGGGCGCGTGCCGAGTGCCCATGATGCCTCCTCAGGCAGCGACCTCCAGAACATCGCCACAGCACGGCGGGGGTGTGCGGCCTGCGTTGATCCGCACCCGAGGCGCGGGGTCACGAAGACGGGGGCGACGCGCCGAACAGGACACGCATGCGGCAGCCGCAGCCGGGGGAAACAGTCCCAGAACCTGTGTGGTCACTCAGGGGCAATCGTTGATGACCGTCGACCGCATCCAGCGCCCCTCCTTGACGCCTTCCTCGCTTACCAGCGTGCCTCTTCGGTTTCGAATCAGCCAACGCGGCTGAACTCTGGGCGCTTGCCCATCTGCGGGAGGCCGCACGGTCACTCCTCACGCGTCACCGAGAGGCGCAGGAAATGGGCGGAGCAGGAAATGCACGGGTCATGGTTGCGCACGGCGCGCTCGCTCCAAGCGGCGAGCTCTTCATCGGAGGTGCAGCCGGTTGGCAGGTGTGCTTCCAGCACGCGTCGTACGTCCTCCTCGATGGCGCCCTGGTTCTGTGAGGTGGGCGGGACGAGCACGGCGGCGGTGACGGTGCCGGCGGAGTCAAGGGTGTAGCGGTGGTAGAGCAGGCCTCGGGGTGCCTCCGTAGCACCGTGGCCGGTGCCTGCGCGGGCGGGGACGTCGACGTGGGGGGCGGGCGGTGGCTCGTAGTTGTCGATGATGCGCAGCGCCTCCTGCACAGCGTGGAGCACTTCGATGGCGCGTACGACGATGCTGCGGAAGGGGTTGCGGCACACCGCTCCCTGAGCGGGATCGCCGAGACCTGCATCCCGTGCCAGTTCACGGATCTCCGCGGGCAGCCACCGGCCGCTGATGGCGAAGCGGGCGAGGGAGCCCGTGAGGTGGCGGCGCCCGTCCAGTCGGGCTTGCAGGGCGGTGGAGTAGGGCACCTGGTGTTCGACGACGTGCTCGCTGAAGTCGCTCAGCGGGAAGGTACGCGGGGGCTCCGGTTCCGCGCTGGACGAACGCAGCACGGTCGGGGTGCCGGACTCGATGGCGTAGGTGCCGGGCTCGGCGAGGGCGAGGAAGTCGTGGTCACTGGTGGCTTCGGGGAAGTCGAAGCCGGCCACCCATCGCACCGTCGCCTCCGCATCGTCCCGGGCGCGGCGCAAGCGCTCTTCCAGGGGGCGAAGCTCGGTGCGGTTGGGGACGCGGTAGAAGCCGCCGAGGCGGACGTTGACCGGGTGGATGGAGCGTCCGCCGAGTTGCTCGACGATTGCGTTGCCCGCCTGCTTGAGACGAAGGCCGCGCTCGACGTCCGTCGTGCTGAGACGGGCGAGTTCGACGACGTCGGAGCAGTCGAAGAAGTCCGGTGCGTGCAGCAGGTAGATGTGCAGGGTCTGGCTTTCGATCCATTCCCCGCAGTACAGCAGCCGGCGCAAGGCCGCCAACTGTCCGCCGACGGTGACCCCGCAGGCGTCCTCCAGCGCGCGGCAGGCGCTCATCTGGTAGGCGACCGGACAGATCCCGCAGACGCGGGAAGTGATGTCCGGTGGTTCCGTGTAGGAGCGGCCACGCAGGAACGCCTCGAAGAAGCGCGGCGGTTCGTAGATGGCCAGCTTGCTGTCGAGGATCTGGTCGCCTCGCAGCCGCAAGCGCAGGGTGCCCTGGCCCTCGACCCGGGTGAGGGCGCCCAAGGGCAGTTCTCTTTCGGTGTCCGCGCTCATCCGAGTTCCTCCTTCCGGGAGGCGGCGTCGAACTCCGGCGCGGCGGTGTTGAAGGTGCGCAGCACGCGCACGATGTCCAGGGTGTTCATGCCGTCGCGGCGCAGCAGTGGGATGAAGGCGGGGAACTTCGTGGAGTACGACGGGCCGAAGCATCCGTAGCAGCCGCGTCCGTAAGCGGGGCACAGAGCTCCGCATCCCGCGTGGGTGACCGGCCCCAGGCAGGGGATGCCGCGGGCCACGACGATACAGGGGGTCCCGCGTCGTTTGCATTCGAAGCACACGCTGTGCGCGGGTGTGTCCGGGGTGCGGCCCGCCAGGTAGGCGGTGATCACTTCCAGCAGCTGCCCGCGGTCGATCGGGCAGCCACGCAGTTCGAAGTCGACCGGCACGTGGGCGCTGATCGGGGTCGAGGTGGCGAGGGTGTCGATATAGGCGTCGCCGGCGTAGACGGCTGCCCGGAATTCGGCCACGTCGGCGTAGTTGCGCAGCGCCTGGATGCCGCCGGCGGTCGCACACGCGCCGAGGGTCACCAGGCGGCGGGAGACCGCGCGCACGTGCTGTACTCGTTCGGCGTCCTCGGGGGTGGTGATGGAGCCGTCGACCAGCGACAGGTCGTACATGCCCTCGTCCGGGGCGGTGACCGCCTCGTGGAAGAAGGCCACTTCCACCTTTCCGGACAGGGCGAGCAGCTCATCCTCGCAGTCGAGCAGGGTCAGTTGACAGCCGTCGCAGGAGGCGAACTTCCAGACCGCCAGCCGGGGACGTCCGTTCTCCCGCTCCTGGTCGCTCATCTCACAACTCCCGGACGGAGAGCAGCGGTTCGGCGCGGCTCCAGGGCACCACGGGTCCGTCCCGGCACAGCAGCAGGGGGCCGAGCTGGCAGTGGCCGCAGTGTCCGGTGCCGCAGTGCATGGTGCGCTCCAGAGAGAGTTGGATCCGGTCGGGAGCAACGCCACGGCGCACGAGATCGCGGGCGGTGGCCCGCATCATCACTTCGGGACCGCACAGGAACGCCGCCGTCCGGTCAGGGTCGAAGTCGGCACGGTTGAGCAGCCCGGTCACCACCCCTACGTCGCCGCGCCATGCATCGTCGGGCCGGTCGACAGTGACCAGGACACGAGCATCGGCGTCACGCCACCGTTCGGCCTGGCCCGCGTAGAGGAGGTCGCCGGGGCTTCGGGCTCCGATCAGGACGTTCACCCGCCCGTACCGCTGCGGAGCCGTGAGTGCCGCAGTGATCAGTGGACGGAGCGGGGCCAGACCGAGCCCTCCCGCGACGATCAGAAGGTCCCGCCCGGTCGCGGAGGTCAGGTTCCAGCCCGTGCCGAAGGGGCCGCGCACGCCCACCGGGGCGCCGGCCTCCAGGCTCGCCAGCCTGGCGGAGATCGCTCCGACGGAACGGATGGTGTGGGTCAGCCGGTCCCCCTCGATACGGGAGACCGACAGCGGGATGTCTCCCACCCCGAAGCCGAACACCATGGCGAACTGGCCTGGAGAGAAGGGCGGGAGTGCCGAGCGCACCGGCTCCAGCACGACCGTCGCCGTGTCGCCGGTCTCACGTCGGCGGTCCACCACCCGGTAGGGCGACGGCGGCAACGCGGGGGCGGCCTCCGGGGCGAGGACCGTCATCCGACCGCGCCCCGGAAGCTGGATGCGTGGCGCTTGTCGCTCCCGTACAGGTCCAGCAACCGGGTACGTGCGGAACGCAGCCGCTCCCCGATCACCTGGTCGGCGATGGTGCGGAAGAGTGCCAGCCCGGCGGTCGGAGAGTCCTCCATCGCCGCGCGTACCCGGGCGGCGTCGAACTCCCAGGCGTGCACCGCGCTGCGGGTGCGGGCTCCCAGATGCCAGCGGTAGGGCTCGAAGAGCCAGGACCAGCCGAGGAGCTCTCCGTCCGCGATGGTCTCCACGACAACGGTGCCGCGTCCTGGGATTTGCACATCGAGCGCGACCAGGCCGCTGCGCAGGATCCAGAACCGGTCGGCGACGTCGTCCTCGTCGAAGATCCGGGTCTCCGCCGACAGGGTGACCTCGTGCGCGAAGCCGAGCAGCCAGCCGCGGTGCACCGGGGGCAGGGCGTCGAGGAAGTCGCGCCGCCCGGCCGTCACCGCGACACCTCGCCGTCGTCCGAGACGGCGGCCCGCTCGGCGTTGAGCGCGTGTGCCTCCTCGGTGATGTCGATGCCGACCGGGCACCACACGATGCACCGGCCGCAGCCGACGCATCCCGTGCTGTCGAACTGGTCGTGCCAGGTACCGACCTTGTGAGTGAGCCACTGCCGGTAGCGGCTGAGCGGTGACGCCCGTACAGGGCCGGAGGACAGGTGGGTGAAATCCACGTCGAAACAGGACTCCCACCGCCGCCACCGCTCCGCGTGCTCACCGGTCAGATCGGTGACGTCTTCGACACTGGTGCAGAAGCACGTGGGACAGGCCATGGTGCAGTTACCGCAGGTCAGGCAGCGTGCGGTGACGTCGTTCCAGCGTTCGGCGTCCAGCGTCTCCTGCATGAGCGCCCGAAGGTCCACCTCCGGCATCGTGCGGCCCATCCGCCCGGCCGCTTCCTCCACCAGCCTGCGGGCCGTCCCGGCGGTCTCCTCGTCAGCCGGGACGTGCGGCAACCGGGCCAGTACCTCCTCGCCCTCCGGGCTGCCGGCCCGGGCCAGGAAGCGATGCCCGCCGCCGTCGACCACCTCGGTGAGCGCCAAGTCGTAGCCGGGGCCGACGGCAGGTCCTGTCCCCATGGACACGCAGAAGCAGGTGGCGCCGGGCTCGGTGCACTCCACCGCCACCACGAATGCCTGCCGACGGCGTGCCGCGTACCGCGTGTCCGCGTGGGGGCCACCGCCCAGTACCCGGTCCTGGATGGCGATCGCCCGCAGATCGCAGGGCCGCACCCCGATGAACGCGTACGTCGGCGGTGGGCTCGTCTCCGCCCTGATCTCCATGCCGCCGTCTGCCGTGAGGTCCGCGGTCCACTGGCGCTCGCGCTGCGGATGCAGATACGTCTTCCACGACTGGGGTCCCGCGCTGTGGGCGAAGGCCGCGCCATCGGCTCGGGACCGCAGCCGGTAGTGCCCCGCCTCCAGCTCCACACCCCACCCGTACGGCAGATCGGCGCCGCGCTCGATCTGGGCCAGCACGATGGCCTGGTCACGCACGGTCGGCCCGATCACCGTGCGTCCGCTTCCGGCCAGCAGCGTGATGAGCGCGTCCACTCCGTCCTTGTCTAGCACCGTGCTCGCCGATGTGCCGACAGTCATCGCTCATCTCCCGGTACGGGGGCTGGGACGCGGCCAGTATCAAGTGCGCCCCCGCCTGCCGGATCGACCCACGGCGAGGAGGGAGCCAGACGGACGCCCGTCGTCCCTCCATACGGTGGCCTCGCGCGGGTGTCACTGCTTGATACCCGGGGCGCGGTAGGAAGGAGGGGATGAGCCCCCCGCACGCCTGCCCGCACATCGCCGTTATCGGGATCGGCAACGTTCACCGCCGCGACGACGGTGTCGGCCCTGCTGTGATCGCCCGCCTCGCGCGCCACATTGAGGAGGGCACGCTGTCCCTCTCCGTGGGACTCCACGTGAGCGACGGGGAGCCCGCTCGCCTGATCGCGAGGTGGGAAGGAGCGGACCTGGCCGTCGTGGTCGACGCCGCCCGGACCTCACGACCGGCTCCCGGTCGGGTGCACCGTTGGGACACCGACGACCTGAAGCTGCCGCCCGCCGCAGAAGCGAGCTCTCACGGCCTCGGCCTGGGCGACGCGCTCCGGCTCGCCCGCGCCCTGGGCCGTCTCCCCCAGCACCTCGTGGTCTACGGCGTCGAGGCTGCGGACACAGGCTTCGGCACCGGTCTGACGACCAGGACGGCCGAGGCAGTCGAGCTCTTGGCCGACCGCATCGTGCGGGAGATCCATGGCCACCGGCTCCGCACGAGTCCAGTACTCGACGGCGGGACGGCATCCACCTGAGCAGAACCGAGGGTGTGGACGTTCCTCCAGCGCTGCGCTGATGCGGCGCTGAGGCAGAGCCGGTCGTCAGGACCGTGTGCGGGCCCCTCGCCCGATCGGTCGGACACCACTGGCAGGTGCTCCCACGCTCTGCTGACCTGGAACAGGCGGCTCACGCATCGCGGAAGGACGAGCGACAGCACGGCCGCGTCAGGCGGCGTCTGGAGGCTGGGACGATGCACGACGACAGGCCGCGCCCAAGCGCTGCTGACCCAAACTCCGGCCGACCACGCGACGACACGATCGCGACCCGCTGTGCCGTGCGCCGCGAGCAACTGGGGCTCTCCGAGGAGGAGGTGGCACGCCGGGCCGGTATGTCCGTCGCCTACCTGAACCGCGTCGAGACCTTGAGCGACGACTTCGACCCCGCCGCTCTCATGCGTCTCGCCGCTGTCCTGGAGATGCCGTACGACGAACTGAGGGAAGGTCCGCGCGAGCCGGAACCCGGCCAGCAGGCCGCCGCCTCCCATCCCATGCTGGCCCGGCTCTCGGAGGACGAGTGCTGGCAACGGCTCGGCACCCACGGCATCGGCAGGATCGGCCTGACCGCCGAACCGGCTCCCGTGATCCTGCCGGTGAACTTCCTGGTCGACGGCCACACCGTCGTCTACCGAACCGAAGCAGGCGGCACGGCGGCCGCAGCCGACGGGGACCACGCCGCCTTCGAAGCCGACCATATCGACGAACACCACGGCCGCGGCTGGAGCGTCCTGATCACCGGAAGGGCCCACCACCTCACCGACCCCGGCACGATCGAATCCCTCACTGCCCGACCGGGAGCCGAACCCTGGGCCGGCGGGAAGCGTGAACTGTGGATCCGCATCCATCCCGATCAGGTGACCGGCCGTACCATCCACACCCGGTAACAGCGTCACCCCGCCCGACGAAGCGTCAATCGGGGCGAGACTGTGCTCAAGCAGGGAGAACACGAAGAGATGGACTACGCCCGCACCATCACACTCGACCTGCCCTACGACCAAGCTGTCCCGAAAGTGAAGGAAGCCTTCAAGGAACAAGGCTTCGGCACGCTCACCGAGATCGATGTGGCTGCCACCCTCCGGGAAAAGCTGGGCCACACCATGGAGAACTACGTGATCCTGGGCGCCTGCAACCCACAACTGGCCCACCGCGCCCTGGACGTCGAACGGGAGATCGGCCTGCTGCTCCCGTGCAATGTCGTGGTCCGCACAGCCGAGAACGGCCAGACCCTCGTACAGGCGCTCGACCCCATCGTCATGGTCTCCGTGCCCGAACGCACCGAGATGCAGCCGATCGCCGAGGAAGCCACCGCACGCATCCAGACAGCCCTCGACACGCTGCGCACTGCTTCGCCGGGCTGAAGCCCCCCGGCGACGTGTGAGACCTTCACCACTTCGCCGAGACCGGCGCGAGTGAAGTCGTCCTGGCCAGGTCCGTGCTCGTCTGGGCGCCGCCCTTCCAGAGCGTCTTCGGGACCGCTCCGCTGCCCTGGGACGTCGTACTGCTGCTGCTCACGTTCCCCGTACTGGTCTGGGGCACTGACGAGCTGCGCCGTTGGCTGCGGCGACGCCGCGTGGCGCGCTGACGACGCGCGCTACTCGTGCGGCACGACGGCGACCGGACAGGCCGCATGGTGCAGGGCCGCATGGGTGACCGGACCGATTCGTGTGGGGAACGGGTGGCCCCGCAGCCGACGGCCCACCACCAGCAGGCTCGCGTCGGTGCTGCTCTCCACCAGAAACGGGGCGCTGGCCCCCATCGCCAGCTCGGTGTCGACTCCCAGGCGCGGAAAGCGGCGCCGCCAGGGGCTCAGTGCCTGGCTCAGCTCTGCCTCGGCACTGTCGCCCACGCGTTCCAGTACGGTCGGGTCCGGCAGTGCGGACGGATAGGCGTAGAGGCCCTGCGCACTCCACGCGTGCGCGACACGAAGCGCCGCGCCACGGCGGTCCGCGGTCTCGAAGGCGAAGTCCAGCAGCGGTCCGTAGGAGTGCCGTAGATCCAGCCCGACGACGATGGGCGCAGTGCCCGGCCTCCTCGCGACCTGTTGCCGCACCGCCACAACCGGCATGGTGGCGTGGGCGATCACGGACAGCCCGACGGAGCCCAGGACGAATCCGGCAACCGGTCCGAGCGCCCGGGAGCCGATAGCGAGCACGGGCGCGCCCTCCGCGGCGTGCAGCAGCGCGCGCGCTGGATCCTCGCCGAGCACCTCGTCATGGACATCGATCTTCGGCGAGATCTCCTTCGCCGCCTGCGCCGCTGCCCGGAGGTTCTGCTGTGGCCGGGGAACCGCCCCGCCACGCGCGGGACCGGAGTCGGCACCGGGCACTTCCCACCGGCTCACTGCCGTGACGATGCGCAGCCCGACACCGCGCCAGGCGGCTTCGGCAGCCGCCCACCGGGCAGCGCCCAGGCCTTCCTCGGATCCGTCCACGCCGACAACCACCGCGCTCACCGGGCAACGTCTCCTTCTCCGATGCGTCGGACAACCGGCCTTACCCGGACCTTCCTTCCCAGGAGATCATCGATGCGCCCCTCCGGCCAGGCGAGTGCGTTCGGCCTCCGGTTGCCGACGGCCGGAGGATGCGCGAGCGTGCGAGGGAGCGAACCTGACATCGGCCGAGAGTAAGGCGGTGGGATCACGTGCAACTGCCGCAGACAGTCGTGGGCGCGGACGGTTCGGCCCCGGCCGGGGTCGCAGTGGAGCAGGCCGCCCGGGAAGCCGCGTGCCACGGTTCGAGTCTGCGGATCGTGCACACCGTCAACTGGGTGCCGCCTCCCGGATTTGCCTCTGTGCTGAGCGAAGCCGGGGAGAAAGCTCTGCGGGAGGGCGGGGAGCGCGTGCTGGCCGAGGCAGAGACGGCCGCACGGTCCGTCGCGCCGGAGGTCGAAGTCGGCACCACGCTGTCGATGGGCGACCCGCGGACGGTCCTCACCGAGCTGTCGCGGGAGGCGCTGATGACAGTCGTCGGCAGCAATGGGACCAGCGGTATCGCCAGTGGTCTGCTCGGCTCGGTCGCCAGGCATCTGGTGACGCATGCCGAGGGCCCCGTGATGGTGGCCCGTGAGCCGTCCGCCTCTTCCGCCCCCGTCGTCGTGGGTCTCGACGGTTCTGCCGAGGCGGAGGCCGCGACGGCTTTCGCCTTCGCCGAGGCGGCGGCGTGCGCCGAGCCTCTCCTGGCTCTGCACGCCTGGTCGGAGTGGAGCGTGCCGCCCTCGCCTCCGGACGATCCGTCACTGAGGTACGCGCGGGCCCCCGGACAGCTCAAGGAAGGCGAAGAGCGGCTGCTGGCTCAAGCGCTTTCGGGGTGGTGCGAGCGCTACCCCCAGGTCTCGGTCGAGCGTCGAACGGTGCGGGAGCGGGCGCGGCAGGCACTGATCGAGGCGAGCCGTTCGGCGCGGCTTCTCGTGCTCGGGCGCAGGGGCAAGGGCGGCTTCGCCGGTCTCCGTCTGGGCTCGGTCAGCAACGCCGCTGTCCAGCACGCCCACTGCTCGGTGGTTGTGGTGCACGGCCGGAGGACCGACCCGAAGGCCGGTGGTCCGGGACCGCTGTTGGCACGCCCGGCTGTCTAAGGGCAGGGGGCAGGTGACTGGCTCTCCATCCAGGATGCGGCGAGCCCGACGGGACCCCTCTTCAAGATTCCCGCTGTCCAGCCGTACTGAAAGGGTCAGCTGTGCGGGACGATCGCGACAGGGGTGCGGGAATGGTGCATGGCCGCATGCGCGACCGGCCCCACGTGGGCGCCGAGTCGGTGGGAGCGGTGCCGTCTGCCGACCACCAGCAAGGAGGCGTCCTCGGCGGCTTTCACCAACATCGACGCGGGTTGTTCGAGCACTGCCCGCGCATCCACTTCCACGCCCGGATATTTCTCGCGCCACGGCTGCGCCATCTTCGCCAGCGCGTCGGCGCGTTCGTCCAACACGTCCTCCAATGCCATGGCAGCCAGGGGCATGGGGCGGGAACCGTAGACGGGGGGCGGCTCCCAGCCGTGCCGGATCTCCAGCGCCATCGACTTACGTTGTGCCGTCTCGAAAGCGAAGGCGAACAACTCCTCGCGGGGGTGACCGGTCTCCACGCCGAGCACGATTTTCGGTGCTGCGTCTGCTCCGCTTTCCCGGTCCCCGACATCGTCCCTCGATTGCGCGGGCTCAGCCTCGGCCCGAACGAGAACGACGGGACACTGCGTATGCGCGACAGTGGGCAGAGCGACGGATCCGACCAGGAACCCTCCGAGGGTGCTGAGCCCTCGTGACCCGATGACCAACAGATCCGACGTCTTCGACAACTCCGTCAGCGCCCATGCCGGCTCTCCCACTGTCACTTCCGTGGTCACGGCGAGATCCGGGAACCGCTCGGCCAGCACAGCAGTCACGTCACCGACAAGCTGTTCGGCCCGTTGCCGTGTCGCATCGTCCTCTTCCGGTACCACCATCCGGTCCAGGGCGCTTTCCGCGACGCGTATGTGCGCGAGTTGCAGCGAGCAGTGCCTTTCCATGGCATCGCGAGCAGCCCAATGGGCCGCGGCTGCGCTTTCCGGCGTTCCGTCGAGTCCCGCCGTGACGACATGAGCCATATCCCACTACCTCCTGATCGGGAGTGACGCCTGTTTCCGAAGCTTCCACGGCACGATGGTTCGTCTAAGCGGCCCTGCCGGGACCACCGGCCATCGAGAGATCGAGTTGGACGTCGACCACTCCGTCGACGTTCCGGCAAAGCCGTTCGATCAGTGACAGCGAGTCCTCGTCGCCGATCTTTCCGTGCAGTCTCACCACTCCGTCGGCGACGTTGACCGTCACCTGGGCTCGCGACAAGCCGAGTTCTCTACCGAGCACCTCGTCGACGACCTCGTCCTCGATGGCGCTGTCCTTGCGGAGGAAGACGCGCAGCAGGTCGGCGCGGCTCAGCACACCGATCACCCGGCCCGTTTCGCCCACCACGGGCAGCCGCTTCACATCGTGTGCCTGCATGGTCCGAGCGGCCTCCACCACCGTCCATTCCGGACTGGCGACCACAGCCGGACTCGTCATCAGGCCGCCCGCCGTACCGTTGCCCTCCCCGGCCCCGGCCCGCCTGCCTTGTCTCCGCCGCACAGTGGGCAGCAGGCCCGCCGGCTCCGGCAGCTCTGCCTGCGCCCGCAGCAGGTCCCCTTCGGAAACCACCCCCAGCGGGCGGTCATCGTCGTCGGTCACGGGCAACGCGCTGATGTCATGCTCGTCCAGCAGCCGGGCCGCGTCCTTGAGCCCCGTGCCGGTGTGTACACACACCGCAGGCCGGGTCATCAGGTCCCGCACTCTTCTGTGGCTCATCCGTCGGAGCCTCCTCTCGCTGTCATCGCCTCGGCACCACCGCGACGGGGCACTGCGCGTACATGAGCGCCGCGTGATTGACCAGGCCGAGCTCCAAGCCGAAGACGCCCTGACGTCTGCGCGCCCCGACCACCAGTAGTCCGGCGTCCTGGGCCGCCTCCAGGAGAACGTGCCAGGCGTTCCCTTCCACAAGAGCAGTGCGCACGTTCACCGGGGCCGACGACGGCAGGATCGCGCTCAGCAGTTCCTCGGCCTGTGCACGTTCCGCTGCCTTCTCCGAGCCGGTGCTCCGTCCCAACGCACGCACACACAGGAGATCCCAGCCTCGTTCCTCGGCCTCCTGGCAAGCGAAGGAGACGGCTGGCGCTCCCTGGCTCCTGGCACCCACACCGAGTACGACCGTTCCCGCTCGCTGAGGCGTACGGGCACCGTCGCGGACGACGACCGTCGGACACGTTGCGCGTCCCGCGGTCCCGAGACCGACCGAGCCGAGCAGCGTTTCTCTCACCGGCCCGCGCCCGCGCGCACCGGTCACCACCATTGCCGCTCGCTCACCGGCCCGCACGAGCATGTCCACCGGATCGCTGCCGTGGACCTGGCCGGTGACGTGCACCTCGGGTTGTCGCCGGGCCGCTCGCTGCTGGGCGGCAGCGAGAATACGTTCCGCCAGCACCCATTCGGGTGGCTGCTCCGCCTCTGTCGGCGAAGCGACGCTCGCGTAGTGCTCGAAGCGTTGCCACAACGACGCGTGAAGAACGCGCAGCTGGACACCACGCAGTGCGGCCTCGTCCACGGCCCAGTCCACGGCTTCCATGCCGGGCTCGGAACCGTCGACGCCCACCACCACGGGAAGTTCCACCGAGCGCCTCCAGGATCAGCGGCCACCGCGAAGGGTCAAGGAATGATCTCCAGGACATCCCGTACGGCACGGCGCGGAGCACGGGCTCCCATCGGCCCGTAGCCGAGGCGAAGAATCATCTGGACGGGGCCGGCACCGCGGACCGGATCGCGCAGCAGCCAGCGCAGATGAGACCGTTCCAGGGCCTGGGTGGCGAAGGAGCTGGCCACCCCTTCCCGAGTGGCCAGCAGCAGGACACGTTCCATTGCCTGCCCGGCGGCCAGCCACTGCTCGGGGTCGTCGTCATGTGTCGATACGACGGCCAGCTGCGGCATACGCTCGAAGGCAGCCGAGCCCCGGTCGGTGGCCGCGTGGCCGCGGGCGAAGTCGCGTACCGGGGCCCGCCCCTCCCGCTTCCGCGCTCCGAGGCTGTACTCGGGAATGCCGTCCCTGGCAGTGTCCGACTCCGCGGTACCGGTACGGACCCAGCGCTGCTCATCCGGATCTCCGGTGTACTCCGACTCGGACTCCGCCTCCTCGATGACGTCGAGGATCAGCGACAGATGCCATCCCGCGGGAAAGCTCAGCGACGCGCCTTCGGCCTCCGCCTGCGCGATCAGACGCTGCCGCAGCCGTTCGGGGAGCGGCTCGTCGGCGAACGGGTACCGGCTGGTGTGCCGCTTCCCGATCATCTCGTGAAGCCCCGCGAGATCGTGGTCGATCTCCCGCGGCGCCGCCTCGGCCAGCCGCACGGTGGCCACAGGACCGGCGTCGTCCGAGGCTCCGGAGACCGTGACGTCGGGACGCAGCCCGGCCTGCCAGGCGGCGACCCGCAGGTTGAGCAGCGCGGCTCCGCAGCCGATCCGCAGCGCTCTGCCCTCCGGGTCGGCTGTCGGCATCGCCCGCAGCGGGTCCGCGTACAGATCGATGGACCGGTCCCGGCGGTGGTAGAGGAATCGCCACGGCTGGGCGTTGTGCATGGACGGAGCCGCCACCGCGTCGCCGATCAGCTCCGTCACCGTCTCCTCGTTGATGGCCGTCGCTGGCATCGCTCACCTCCTGCCCCCTCCTCCAGCGTGCCCCCTCGGCTCTACGGCGGCCACCGCGGCCACATCGTGCAGGCAGAGCCATCAGCGGGTTCACTCCTTCATGTGGGACGGAATGTGGGCGGACAGGGTCGGAGCGGCACGGACGGAGGCTGAGGCGCGGATGACGGGCACCATCACGGTGGGTTTCGACGGGTCGGCGCAGAGCCAGGCAGCCGTCGACTGGGCGGCTCTGGAGGCCCAGCTGCGAGGCCTTCCCCTGCGGCTGGTACACGTCTGGCGCTGGCGGCCCCACACGCTGGGCACCGATCCGGACAAGGAGCACGAATGGATCGAGCACGTTCCTCGGCGAGCCGCACTCCGGATGGAGGAACACCATCCCGATCTTCAGGTGGAGCAGCTGAATGTGCCCGGCGTCCCCGCAGACGTACTGATCGACCAGAGTGAGGAATCCGACCTGCTGGTACTCGGCTCCCGGGCGTTGAGCCGGACGAGCGGGTTCCTCCTGGGCTCGGTCGGTCAGGAGGTCACAGCGCGGGCCGAGAGACCGGTGGTCCTGGTGCGTGCCTCATACGAGGACGAGGAGGTGCGGGAGGAGCGGTCACTGCCGGAGCAGCCCTCCACGGGCCCGGTCGTCGTAGGGCTCGACCTCGTCCAGCCGAGCAGGGCGGTTCTGCAGTTCGCCTTCGAAGCCGCCGCGCTGCGTGGCGTGGAACTGCGCGCGGTCCATGTGTGGAAGCTGCCCCCCGTCTTCACCTACGGTCCACACTTGATCGACCAGCATCAGCGCTCCGAGCTGGGGAAACGGGAACACCGCCTGCTCTCGACAGCGCTCCTGCCGTGGCGCGAGAAGTACCCACAGGTGGCGGTGGATGAGCAGGCGGTGCCGGGGAATGCCGGACGGCATGCGATCGAATGGGCCCACGAGGCCTCGTTGCTGGTGGTCGGCAGGCGCGTCCGGCGCCCGGCGCTCGGCCCACGTCTGGGGCCGGTCACCCAGGCCGCCTTGCATCACGCCACCCCTCCGGTAGCCGTTGTCCCGCACACATAGGCGTACCGCAGGTGCGGGCGCGGTTGCTGACAGGGGCCGACCAGTCAGCTCCCGGCCGAGCTTCCTAGGCTGATGGTGCGACTCTCGCCCGGCAACACGGTCACGGCACGGCCGCGTACGGAGAAGCGCAGAGGCGATCTCTCCGACAGCGGGAGGCCTACTTTCAGGGTGTCACCACGGATCTGGACATTCACTCCCCAGTGTTCGCGGAAGCGGACGGAGAAGCCGTACGTGCACAGCTCCGGGACGGGCGCCGGGTCGACGTGGAGTGTGTTGTCCCGGACTTCCAGTCCGGCCAGCCCTCGCTGCACGAGGTCCAGCGTGCCGCCCATGGCTCCCAGGTGGATCCCTTCGGGCGTCATCCCACCCTGGACGTCGGCTACATCCCCCACCAGCGCTTCCTGCATGTAGCGCCACGCATCGGGGCGGCGTTCGCGCGACAGCAGCCAGCCGTGCACCAGGCCGCTGAGCGTTGAGCCGTGACTGGTACGGGGAAGGTAGAAGTCCACCGTACGGTCCCACGTCTCGTCGTCGAGGCGGTACCCCAGCCGGTGGAAGACCGCAGCCAGCTCCGTAGGCGAGAAGAGGTAGCCGAGCATCAGGGCATCTGCCTGTTTGGAGACTCGATAGCGATTGACGTCGTCCCCCTCGGCCTCCAGGAGGCGGTCGAGCCGGCGGACCTCCCCGTAGCGGGTGCGATACCGCTCCCAGTCCAGCTCGGCCAGCGCGTGGTAGCCGTCGAACTGGTCGATGACGCCGCGGTGGAAGGGGACACGCAAGCGCCTGGAAACGTCCTCCCAACGCTCCAGCTCTTCCGCGGTGAGCGCCATGTCAGCGAAGAGGTGGTCTCTTCGCGGCTGCGGGAGCTCGCCAACCAACTCCAGAGCCCGGGTGAGTACCCAGGAAGCCGTCACATTGGTGTACGCGTTGTCATCGATCCCCGGCCGGTCGGAGCCGGGGTACGCCTCGTGGTATTCGTCGGGGCCCATCACTCCCCGGATGCGGTACCGCGCGTACTCGGGGTCGTACTCGGCCAGTCCGGACCAGAACCTGGCGATCTCCAGCAGCATCTCCGCACCGTTGGTGTGGAGAAACTCCCGGTCCCCGGTGTTTTCGGTGTACCGCCAGACGTTGTACGCGATCGCCGAGCCCACATGGTGCTGCAACCGCGATCTGTCGGGCAGCCAGCGGTGTGAGCGCGGGTTGAGATGCAGGGTCTGCGTTTCTTCGCGGCCATCACTGCCGCTCTGCCACGGGAACATGGCACCGGTGTGCCCGGCCTCGCTCGCGTTGCGACGCGCCGCGGGCAGCCGTCGGTGGCGGTAGTTGAGCAGCGCCTTGGAGACCTCGGGAAAGTGCAGGTCGAAGTAGGGGAGAACGAACAGCTCGTCCCAGAAGACATGCCCCCGGTACGCCTCTCCGTGCAGCCCACGGGCCGGTACACCGACATCGAGACCCGCGGTGTGCGGGGAGAGCGTCTGGAGGATGTGGAAGAGATGGAGCCGCAGGATGCGCCCCGTCGTACCCGGAACGTCCAGATGCGCCCGCTGCCACAGGTGCCGCCACGCCCGGCGGTGGGAGACCAGGAGTTCCGGGAAGCCCGCGGCACGGCCCACCGCCTCGGTGGCGGCGCCGAGGGGTTCGCTGATCCCCCGGTCTCCGGACATGAACATCGCCACCGTCTTGTCCACGTGAACGCTCACTCCGGAGCGAAGAGGCAGACGGAGCCGTTGACGGGCCCGGCCGTCGCTCTTCGGCCCGGGCTGGACCAAGCCCTCCCCCGCCGAACACCACAGCCGCGCCGCCTGCGCCACCGTGATGCGCGAGTTCCGCGTGCGGCAGCGGACCCACACCACGTCGCCACCGGCCTCACCGGCTTCGAGTGACGTCAGGTGCCTGCCCTCCAGCTCCCGGTACCGTGCCACGCCGCTGTTGGTGACGGTGGCGTCCAGTTCCGCCTCGATCTCCAACTCGCCGGACCAGTTCTCGGCGGTGAATGTGGTGCGCAGAGCAGCAAGATGCGAATCGCCCATATGTACGAGACGCTGCTGTCTGACCCGCAGGCGGCGCCCGGCCGCGTCCTCCCGCAGAAGGTCTCTCGCCAGGCTGCCTCCCTTCAGGTCGAGAGACTGCCGGTACCTCAACAGGCCAGGCTGGTCCGGCGACCACCAGTCCGAGGCTCCGCCGTCTGCGTCCCGGGTGCGGAAGCGCAGGGGCAGCCAGTTCGGGAGATTGACCATGTCCTCGTTCTCCACCTGATGCCCCGCCACCACCGATGGCAGCCGGTCGTAGCAACCGGCCGCGTAGGTGCCGGGGTAGTGGTGGTCGTCCGCAACGGACTCGGGTGACGCTCCGCGGGTGGCGAAATATCCGTTCCCCAGCGTGCACAGCGCTTCGCGCAGGCGCTCCTCAGCCGGGTCGTATCCTTCGTACACCCACGACCATTCGGCGCTCATCGCCCTCCAAGCCAGTCGTCCGTCTTCAGCCTCTCGAATCGACCGACGGGACCACGGCGATTCTTGTGCGTGGCCATCCAGCGACGTCCGTTGCGGTACGACGCTCCGCCGGACATGCGACTCCAGCCGTTGCCCGAGCTTCAACAGGGCCTGCGCTCTCAGGCAGAAGTTACTCGCCCATCGTTACCGGAGAAGACGACACGGGCCGTGTGTCATGGCCGGGTAGCAGTCAGCCGCCGAGGACCGGCCCGGAGACGGATCCTTCCCGCGAAAAGGCCGCCGGATGTGTTCGCCGACACTGCCGTGGGCCGGCGGTGACCCGACCCGTGCGAGCCCAGCCATCTCGCACTCATGGTCGTCGGTGAAGGCGTTCGGCAGGTGTGCCGCCCCGGCCGGCGTCAGTCGCTCAGCGCGGCAAGAGTGGCTGCCAGGTCGGTGGCCCGGGGCCGGTTGTGGGGAAGCTTGGCCAGGACACGGGCCATGCCGCAGGTGTCGGTGAGAGCGGAGAAGACCAGTCCGCCGGCGACGCCTGCGGATATCCAGCGGGTCCTCGGCCAGCGGCGGGCGGCGAGCAGTCCGGTGAGGACCAGTGCTCCTGCGGCGAGGCGGACCTGGCGCTCCATGGCCCAGACGGCGGGGGTGTCCGCGGGGTGGTGGAGGGTGTGGCCGAGCCGGCTCCAGGCAGCTGTGCCGCCGGTGAGCGTAGCGGCGGTGACGCCGTGTTCGGTCAGGCGCTGGGAGGCCTGCGCGGAGCGGGCACCAGAGGCGCACACCATGAGCAGGTCGCAACGGCCGGCTGCCGCCTTGAGTGCGTCGAGTGCCGCATCCAGGTGGTCGAGGGGGACGTTGTGGGCGCCGGGCAGATGCCCGGAGGCGTACTCCCCCGGCGTGCGCACATCGATCACGGTCAGCTTGTCCAGGCGGGCGTGGGCCTGCTCGGGAGTGAGGGCGGTGGTGGCGGTCACGTGGATCTTTCCATTTCTCATCGGAGGTTCCCCTCCGGGTAGGATACCCGCAGGGGTATATATGAAGGAGAAGGAGTTGCGGTGGAACTGACGATGGCGGCCGAGGAACTGAAGAAGGCGGTCAACCGGCTGCGTAGAGCGCAGGGCCAGATCGCCGGGGTGATCAAGATGATCGAAGAGGGGCGGGATTGCGAGGAAGTGGTGACCCAGTTGGCGGCAGCCTCCCGGGCTCTGGACAAGGCGGGGTTCGCGATCATCGCCACCGGCCTTCAGCACTGCATGACGGACGCGGAGGGCTCCGCCCCCGGTGACCGGGAGGAGATGCGGGCCCGTCTGGAGAAGTTGTTCTTGTCCCTTGCCTGACCGGCTCCTGCGGCCGCATCCACGGGTGCGACATCATGTCACGGCGTCGATGAGCATGAAGGCGGCCACGGCCAGCAGCACGACGGCGAACGTACGTTGCAGCAACGTACCGGAGATCCTGCTCGCCATCTTCCTGCCGTCCCAGGCGCCCAGGATCGCCGCCCCGGTGAATGGCGCGATCACCGCCCATTCCAGTCCCGCCAGGGTGGCCCCGCGGGTGGCGAGGGAAGCAAGTGAGTTCGTCGAGATGACCAGCAGGCTGGTGCCGATGGCGGCCTGCATCTCGAAGGCCAGAACCGTGACCAGAGCAGGAACGGCGAGGAAGCCGCCGCCCACCCCGAGCAGCCCGGTCAGGGCGCCCAGCCCGGCCCCGGCGCCGGCGGCTTTGGCCGGCCGCACGGGCTGCGATCCCCCGTCGGTGGAGATGCGCCGGGAGCGCAACATCTCGACGGCGGCGAAGGCGGCGACGGCGGCGAACGCGGCCGTCATGACCGGCTGTGGCAGGCGGTTCGCTGCGGCACCGGCTGCCGCAGCGGGCACAAGACCCGCTGCGGCGAACAACGCACCGGTTTTCCACCGTACGTTTCCCGCACGGCTGTGGGCGTAGAGAGCGGTGAGCGAGGTGACGGTGACGATGATGAGACTCGCGGTGGTGGCTGCGGCCGGGGTGAAGCCCAGCAGGTAGATCAGAGCAGGCACCGCCAGCACGCTGCCGCCCCCGCCCAGCGCACCGAGCGCCAGCCCGACCACGCCACCGGCGACAAGGGCAAGAACCAGGGCACTCACGCTATGGAACCGCTGCTCTCATCGGCGACCGGAAGGCCCTCCCGCGCCCACGCGATCATGCCGCCCGCGATGTCACGCGCCTCGACGCCCCGGGCGGCCAGCAGCTCGGCGGCCTGCTGCGAACGGTGGCCGGAGCGGCAGATGACCAGGATCGGTTTGCCGTGCGCAGCCGCTGGAAGAGGCGACCCGGCCCGCAGGCGGCTCAGCGGCAGGTGCAGCGCGCCGGGGGCGTGCCCGGACCGCCACTCCGACATCTCGCGGACATCGAGCAGCACCGCCTGCTCGTCACGCAGGTGCCGGTGAGCCTGCGCAGGGCTGAGACGGCCGGGGCTGCGACGGAGAAGACGGAGAGAGGAAGGCAGGGAGAACAAGGCGCGATCACTCCGGGTGAGTGCTGTGAGTGGGTGCTTCAGTCGATGTCCTGAGGACGGGTGAGGGTGAGCCCGGCGTCGGAGGCGGCATCGACGCCGTCATCGACGGCGATCACCTCGCGGCCGACAGCGTCCAGGAGGGAGGCGGCGATCGCCGCGCGCATCCCGCCGGCGCAGTGGACCCACACCTGACCGGACGGCACCTCACCGATACGGTCGGGCAGCTCGTGGATGGGAATGTGGACCGAGCCGTCGAGGAAACCGCTCGCGCGCTCCGAGTCGCGCCTCACGTCCAGCACGACCAGGTCCTTGCCGCTCTCACGCGCGTCGGCCAGGTCCGCGAAACGGGCCCGGGGAAAAGAGACGAGCTGGGAGTCGTCCCGGACCCAGTCGTCCGGTTCGCCGGTGGCGGCAGCGGCCGGCCGGTCGATACCCACCCGGGTCAGCTCCCGTTGCGCGTCGGCAACCTGCTCGGGAGTTTCGGCCAGCAGCGTGACGGGCTTGCCCCACGGGATCAACCACGCGAGGTAGGTGGCCAACTTGCCCTCCCCCTCGAAGTTGAGCGCCCCGGCCACATGCCCCTCGGCGAAGGCGACGCGGTTACGCAGATCGACCACCCACTCCCCGGCGGCGAGCCGCTCGGAGATCTGCTCGGCGTCCGCCTGACGGGGTGGCGTGAGGTCGACGGGGGCGGGCCCGGCGGCGTTGACCGGCCCCATGTGGGTGTAGTACGCGGGCACGTCGTCCAGTCCGGCGAGCATGTCGGCGATAAATGTGTCCGCGTCCTTGACCAGCGCCTCGTTCGCCCTGCGCTCCGCGCCGATGGTGGTGGTGTCCCCCTCGGCCTGGGAGCTGGAGCAGAAGCTGCCGAAGCCGTGGGTGGGCAGCACCTGCACCTCGTCTTCCAACTGGTCGGCCAGCCGGTGTGCGGAGGCGTGCTGGGCGCGGGCCAGTTGCTCGGTGAGCCTGGGCTCGACCAGGTCCGGCCGCCCGACCGTGCCGATCAGCAGTGACCCGCCGGTGAAGGCAGCCATCGCCTGACCGTCCTGTTCCAGCACGTACGAGGTGTGGTGCGGAGTGTGACCGGGAGTGGCCACCGCACGCAGCGCCAGCCCCTCGTCCAGGGTGATGGTGTCACCGTCGTCGACGGGGGTGTGTTCGAACGAGACCGAAGCGCCCGTCGGCACCAGGTATCGGGCGCCGCTGACGCGAGCCAGCTCCAGGCCGCCGGTGACGTAGTCGTTGTGCAGGTGGGTCTCGGCAACGAAGGCGATGCGCACACCGCGCCGCGCGGCCGCAGCCATGATCCGGTCGATGTCGCGGGGCGGGTCCACCGCCACGGCAGCCGTGGAGCCCCCGGCCAGGTAGCTGCGGTTGCCCAGGCCTTGAACTTCCAGGGTGTCGATGAAGAACACCGGCTGTGCCTCCTCTCATCAGAGTACCCAGGAGGGAGTACCCAGGGGGGTATTACGTCTCACCATAACAGGAATACGGGTGGGGGTATTCCTTGAGTGATGTTGGTGCATCGAGGGGCCCGCACCCTGCCGCAGGGTGCGGGCGGGCCGACGGGCAGCGGCCCTCCCCTGGTCAGGTCGCCGTTGCCTGTGAGCCACACATCAGCCGTGTGCCCTGGGGAACCGCAGCAAAGACGCACATGCCGACGACGGCCGACGACAGCCCATCGCCGAACAACGCACCCGACATCGCCGACCGCCCAGACAAGCAGCTGCCTCACGGGGCGAGGGAGAAGTAGGTCTCTTCCTCCTGTGCGAAGTGCAGGCGCAGCACGCTGTGCAGCCCGTACAGGCAGGCGCGCAGATCATCGAGCTGCTCCAGCGCCAGGTCACCCTCGGTTGCGACCAGTCGCAGATGGGTGGCGATGCGCCGGGCGAGACGCTCGATCTCCGTGTGGGCACGACTCATCGTGGCGGTCGCTTCAGGACCGCCCAGAGTGGGCGCGAGGGCGGGGTAGAGCTGGTGCTCTTCGGCGTGTTCATGCGGCAGGAGCCGTTCGGTGACCAGCCGGTGCGCCTCGCCCACTGCCGCGAGCGCCTTCGGGCCCGAGCTGTCCGACAGCTGGTCGGCGGCATCCCGTACGGCTTCGAGGACGTCCTGGAGGTCCTCGTGTTCGGCCGCGAAACGGTGGACGAGCGCTTCCGTTGCGGGCTGGAGGGCGGGGCGCGCAGCCTGGTCGAGGCGCAGCGCACGCAGGGCGTTGAGGATGACCGCGACATCGATCCCCTCCTGAAGCAGAGCACCGACGGCGGGCGGTAGCAGGCCCACGGCGGCTGCCGCCATGGCGGCGAGGGACATCAGCATGCCGCCGAGCGCGCTCTGCACGGCGATGCGGCGTGCTCGTACGGCGATGGCGACGGCGTCGGCGAGGCGGTCCACGCGGTCGGTGGTCAGGACGACGTCAGCGGCCTCGGAGGACGCGGTGGAGCCGCGGGCCCCCATCGCCACGCCGACGTCCGCCGCTGCGAGCGCCGGGGCGTCGTTCACACCGTCGCCCACCATGACTGTGACCGCGCGCCCGCGTTCGGCACGTACGGCGGCGACCTTGTCGGCCGGAGTGAGCTCGGCCTGCACGTCGTCCAGGCCGAGGACTGCCGCGATCTCGCGGGCCGGTTCCGGCCGGTCGCCGGTGAGCAGCGTCAGCCGCCCGATGCCCGTTGTGCGGAGTCGGCGCAGCGTCCGCGGCGCGTCCCGGCGCAGAGGGTCACGAAGCAGGACAGCGCCGACGGGACTGCCGTCGACAGTGAGCCAGGCGACGGCCGCCCCGTCCAGGAGCGCCCGGTTGTCGGCCGCTCGTGCCCAGTTGGGCTTGTCGGATCGGGTCTCAAGGCGGCCGACGGACATGCGGTGGCCGTCGAGAGTTGCGGTGGCGCCCCGTCCGGGTTCCTCGGTCACGTCCGTGGGCGGCGACAGTTCCAGTCCGCGATCGCGGGCCGCATCGACGATCGCCCGCGCGAGGACGTGCGGGGAGTACTGGTCGAGCGAGGCTGCCAGCCTCAGCACCTCAGCGGGTTTCCAGCCGGGTGCGGCAACGACGTCGAGGGCGTGCGGGCGACCGCTGGTCAGGGTGCCGGTCTTGTCGAGCAGCAGGGTGCGGGCCCGGCCGAGGTTCTCCAGCGCGCCGCCGTCGCGGATCACCACACCCAGGCGGGAGGCCCGCGACAGGCCGGAGACGACAGCCACCGGCGCCGCGAGAAGCAGCGGGCACGGGGTGGCCACCACCAGAACCGCCACTGCCCGTACCGCGGAACCGCTGATCAGCCAGGCCAGCCCCGCTGCCGCCAGGGACAGCGGCAGGAACCATGCCGCGTAGCGATCGGCCAGCCGGACGACCGGAGCGGACTCCGCCCCGGCCTCGCGGGCCAACCGCACGATCCCCGCGTAGGTGCTGTCCTGCGCGGTGGCGGTGGCCCGCAGGTCGAAGGCGCCGCCGGCATTGACCGCGCCACTGCGCACCGCGCGACCCGCCGCGCGCTCCACGGCCAGGGGCTCCCCGGTGAGTACCGACTCGTCGAGTACGGCGGTTGAGCCGACCACGCGGCCGTCAACGGGAACCACCTCTCCGGGGCCGACGACGAGCACATCACCGACGGCGACCTCGGCCAGCGGCACCGTGCGCACGTCGCTGCCGATACGGCGGCGGGCGGAGCGCGGCGCGTGCTCCAGGAGCGCCCGCAGATCGTGGGAGGCCCGCCGCTGTGCCGCCGCCTCCAATGTGCGCCCGGTGGCGAGCATCAGCGCGATCAAGGCCCCGGCCAGGTACTCACCTACGACCAGCGTTCCGCCGAGAGCGAGTACGGCGATCAGGTCCACCCCGGCGCGGTGCTGCCGCAGCGCGCTCACCACCCACGCCGAGGCGGGCCCGATGGCCGCTGCCGTCCCCAGGCCCCAGCACAGGTCGGCGGTACCGCGGGCGCCGACGAGCCAGGCGGTCCCACCGGCTGCCAGGGTGGCGGCCGTCACGGCCAGAAGAACCTGCTCAAGGCGCGAGCGCGGGACCGCTGAGAACACACGACGGATGAACTCGACGGAGGTGAAGCGGAGGAAGTGGTCCATGGCATTCCTCGGTCCGACGCCGGCCTTGGGCCCTGCTGGTTGTCCAGCACACTGCCACGGCTGATGTCAGCAGCGAGGGACGAATCCCCCGACAGCGGAGCCACCCATACGTATGGCCGGATCGTACGGCGCCCAGCGGGGCACCGAGGCTTCATGGCACGCCGGTTCGGCCAACGGGTCACGAGGCAGAGGCCGCAAGCGGGCCCGTAGCGGAGGCACGGTCAGCATGGGCAGGACCGCGCAGATCGCAGCGACGAGTACGGCGCCGATGATCGTCGCCCGTCAGCCCAGGGTCGTGCCGACCAGCGAGGTCAGGGGCGCGCCGAGAGCGATGCCGACGGTGTTCGCACCGATGACGATGCTCAGCGCGCGCCTTTCGTGTTCGAGCTACACGCGGCACCACCCCGGTGTGGAAGTCCGCCTTCAGCAGATCCAGCTGTTCGATCCGCTCGGTCCGCTGCGAGCGGGCCAGGTCGATGTCCAGGTGACCGAACGGCCGGTGAACGGACCCGCCCTGACCCTTGGTCCGGTTACTGGTCCGCGAACCGCGGGCCCTGCTCGTGGCAAGCTCCCATCCGTTCGCACGGCGTGAGTCGGTGAGCGTCGAGGACTGGGCCGATTGCAGGTTGCTGTCGGTGGGAGGGGCGAGCGCCCCGCAGTACTGGCTCGAGCACCTGTTTCCGACCCGGACCCCGTCCGGGCGGCCCATCCCCCAGGGGCCGGCCGTCCTGTACTGGGAGGACGCCCCCGGTCGAGCTTGTCGCGCAGGGCCTGGATCGCGAGCAGGGCCGCGGCCAACGTGACCATGGCTGCGCCGTACGGGCAGATCCGCAGTGGCTTCTGCGGCAGGGAGCTGTCATGCCGCTGATCCGGGCCCTTCGGCCGGGCCCGTGCAGGCCGGCGGTGTCGCGTCCGACGGGCTTCCCGCCACCGGCCACGCGGCCATCGCCGAGTCGACGATGCGATCCAGCGTCTCGCGTCCGGCTCCGTCCCACGCCTGTTGGTTCATCCCTTGGATGACCGCCGCGTAGAAGGCTGCCAGGCCGTCGGTGTCCGTGTCGGCCGGAAGGCGTCCTGCGTCGAGGTCTGTGCGGATGCAGGCGGCGATGGCCGCCTTGGACTCCTCGCGCATGGCGCGCAGCTTGTTCTTCACGTCCTGTGAGCCGGGTGCGCAGTTGGTCGCTCCGGTGATGATCAGGCAGCCCGGCGGGTGGTTGGGGTCGGTGTAGTCGGCGGCGAGGTGACGGAGCATCCGAGTGATGGCGGTGCGGGCGTCGGGGCCCTGTGGCGGGCCTGCGGCGTAGCTACGCGTGTACAGCCCGACGGCCTCGTCGAACAGCCGTTTCTTGTCACCGAAGGCGGCGTACAGGCTCGGCGGATTGATGCCCATCGCCTTGGTGAGGGAGGCGATCGAGGTCGTGTCGTATCCGTGCGTCCAGAACTCATGGAGCGCGACGGCCAGGGCTTCGTCGCGGTCGAAAGCGCGCCGGGCCCGGCCGGGCCCGGTCTGCGCGGGGCTCTGCTCACTGCTCACGAAGCACACCCTACCGCAGCCATAGCGACCACTAAAGGTTTCTGCTACTGTCCGGGACGTCGCACTTTAGTGATCACTAAAGATGCGTTCGCGCCACTACGCCTGCCTGCTTCTTCGAAAGGGATCACCCGTGACCACCGCACCCCTGCTCACCGGCCTCGCCCGCACCACCCGGGGCTCCGGCCCCGGCCTCCTCCTCGCCCACGGCGCCGGCGGCGGGATCGAAGCCAACTACGGGCCGATCCTGGACGGACTGGCCGCACAGCACACCGTCGTCGGAGTCGACTTCCCGGGCGCCGGCAAGACGCCGCAGTCCCGGACGCCCTTGGACGCGGACGAGTTGGCGGATCAGATGGTGGCCGCTGCAGACGCCGAAGGGCTCGAGACGTTCGCGGTCAGCGGCTACTCGCTCGGTGGGCCCGTCGCCATCCGCCTCGCCTCACGCCACCCCGAGCGGGTCACCGCGCTCATCCTCAGCGCCACATTCGCCTACGCCGACACCCGCACCGACCTGGCCGCCTCCATCTGGCAGCAGCTCCACGAGTCCGGTCAGCACACCCTGCTGGCCGGCTACCTGAACCTGATGGCCTCCAGCGAGAACACCCTGAACACCCACACCCCCGCCCAGATCCAAGACTCCGCCGAGCAACTCGCATCCGAGATCCCGCCCGGTACCGGAGACCACGTCGACCTGGTCCGCCGCATCGACGTACGCGCCGACCTCGCCGGAATCGCAGTGCCGACCCTTGCCGTCATCACCACCGAGGACCCCCTCATCTCCCCCGCCCTGCAGCGCCACCTCGCCATCCGAATCTCCACAGCCGAAATCGCCGAACTGCCCACCGGACACCTGCCATTCGCAGAACGCCCGCAGCAATGGCTGAAGCTCATCACCGACTTCCTCGCACGCCACTGAGACCCCCGACGAAGTCGGCCAAACGACACGCTGGCTGCGACCACCGGCGGTGGCAGACGTCAACCGGCTGCCGGCCTCGATGACCGTGGAGGGGAAATGCCCCGCGCCCCAAACAGGACACATCACCTCCTTCACGTCGGATGCGTCCCGGGGACAGCGGGCGGCAGCGTCCGTCCGCACTCAGGTGGAGCATGGTGGTCAGCCCGCCCCGCGAGCGGCCCAGGCCCTCACCTCCTGCACGACCTCCACCAGGCGGGCGACGAGGCTCTGCCACGCCGTTTCGCCCCTGGTGTTGTGCCGCTGCGTCCCCCTCGAGGCGGGAGCCGGCGGTGAATCGGTGCGGGCACCGGCGGCGTGCTGATGTGCCCGCACGATGGTGGAGCCGACCGAGATGTCCGAGGCGATCTCGGATGCCGCGTCAGCCTCGGCCCGGACTTGCTGGAGCAGGCGGTCCCAGGCCCCGTCGGCCGGCCACAGGCGGTGGCGTTCATGGGCCGTCTTCCACGGGCCGAACCGTTCGGGCAGGTCACGCCACTGCACGCCGGTCCGCACCCGGTGCAGAATCCCGTCGATCACCTGCCGGTGGTCCCGCCACCGGCCACAACGACAGTTGCTGGCCGGCAGGAACGGCCGCAGCCGTTCCTGCTCGGCATCAGTCAGATCACCCCGCCCCATGTCCACATCAACGACACGACAGCGGAGTAGTCACATGATCGGCTGGACAAGTCCTCGGACCACCCGGCGCCGCCGGTCTCAGCGGAACGCGGTGACGTTGCGGGCGGCCCAGTCGGCGAAGGGGCGCGGGGCGCGGCCGAGGACGCGCTCGACGTCCGGGCTGACGCGCAGTTCCGCCGGGCTCGGATTGCCGAGGATGTCCAGGGTGTCGTCGGCGAGTTCCGTCGGCATGCTCTGGGCCATGGCGGCTCTGGCCTCGTCGCGGGTCAGCTCGTGGAAGGCCACGGGCGAGCCCAGCGCTGCCGCGAGGGCCTCCGTCTGCCCGCGCGGAGTGATCACCTCGGGGCCGGTCAGCTCGTACACGCCGCCGGTGTAGCGGTCCTCCAGCAGGCAGGCCGCCGCCACCGCGGCGATGTCCGCCGGGTCGACGACCGGCACTCCGACGTCGCCGAAGGGCGCTGCGACGACCCGTCGCGCGCGGACGGACTCGGCCCACCACAGGGCGTTGGAGGCGAAGCCGCCCGGCCGCAGCACGGCCCACTCCAGGCCGGACTCCCGCACCGTGTCCTCCAGCGCACGCATCGCGATCCGCGTCGTCCCGAAGGGCCTGGTCACCACGCCGAGCGTGGAGAGCAGGACGATGCGGCGGATCCCGCTGTCCGCGGCCTCGCCGACGATGTCGGCGGGGTCGGCACCGACGGCGTGCAGATCGCCGGAGAGCAGCAGGAACAGCGACTTCGCCCCCGCCAGCGCGGGCCGCAGGCCGGCCGGCTCGGCGAGGTCGGCCACCCGGTGGCGGACGCCACCCGGTACCGCCGCCGGGTGCCGGGACACCGCCGTCACCTGCTCGCCCGCCTCCGCCAGCGCCCGCGTCAGCGGCCGGCCGATGTTCCCGGTCGCCCCGGTTACCACGATCATGATCAGCTCCTTGTCGGATGTGCTCTGAGGGCGTTCACGCTAGGAGCGGAGACGAACTTTCGGTAAGTACATACCTGAAGGTAAGCTCATGACATGACGGAAGGCGTGCAGCGCAGACGGGTCGAGACCGGCAAGCGGTATGACGTGTTTCACACCGACTGCCTGGCGCGCGACATGGTCGACCACGTGACCAGCAGGTGGGGCGTCTGGGTGCTGATCTCCCTGCAGCGCAACGACCTCCGGTTCTACGAGCTGCGCGAGAGCATCCAGGGCATCAGCGAGAAGATGCTGGCCCAGACCCTGCGCGTACTGGTCGAGGACGGCCTGGTCTGGCGGAAGGTCGAGCCGACGACGCCGCCGCAGGTCACGTACGGGCTGACCGAGTTCGGCCGGGACGTCGGCGAGCCGCTGACGGAGCTGTTCGACCGGATCACCCGACGGCTGTCGGCGCTGGACACCGCCTAAGAGCTGTCCCGTAAGTGACGTTCCAGGTCTCGCACCCTGATCGGTTTCGCGCCTCACTGTCCACGCCGGATGCGTCAGGTGATCAGGCCGGCGCTGATCAGCCAGATGTGTTCGCAGGTCGAGGATGCCTTTTGCAAGTCTTGGCGGGACTCTTGCGAGGCGTGGTAAAAGGTCCGCTCGATCATCCAGCACAGGGCGCGTGCCATCGCCGACGCCTGCTGCGGTTCGGTGCCGGCCTCGACACCGGCTCGTTCCAGGACGGAGGTGATCGCCGTGATGAACAAGTCAGCTGTGTGGCGCCAGAGTTCACCGATCTCTGGCACGGTCAACGACAGATCGATCGCCGTGCGCATGACCAGGCCGTGCTCGTTCCACAGCTCGACCGTGCGCCGCATGGCTGCTGCGATGGCCTGGCGTGGCTCCTCGGTCTGTGCGGTGGCCCGGGACCGCTCCCACAGGTGCTCGACGGTCCGGGCCACGAGCGCTGTGACCACTTCTTGCTTTGAGCCGAAGTAGAAGTACAGGGCGCCCCGTGTGATGCCGGCACCCTGCGCGATGTCGCCGACGGTCATGGCGTCATAGCCCTGTTGCGCCAGCAGGGCTTCGCAGGTGTCGAGGATGGCCCGCTCTCGGACGTCACCCTTGCGTTCGGTGGTGCGTCGGCTCCGCGCGGGGTGGTGGCCGGGCATCAGAGCTGAGCACCCTCGGCGAAGTCGGTGGTACGGGAGAGTGTCTCCCATGCGCGAATGCCCTCGTCCACGGCCGTGCGAGCAGCGGTGACCAGTCGCAGCGCGTCCGAGCCCAGGACGAGGTGGGCCGGCGGCTGGTCGACCGACGCGATGTGCACGACGGCGTCCCCGGCCTTGGCCGGATTGCCCAACTGGTTCCCGCTGGCCTTCTGTCGCGCTTCACGGATGGGGGTGAACAGGTCGTCGTAGTCGTCGATGGACCGCGCGGTGCGTGTCATGGACCGTCCGGCCCAGTCGGTGCGGAAGGACCCGGGCTCGATCGCCGTCACGTGGATCCCGAACTGTGCGACCTCCTTGCCCAGTGCCTCAAGGATGCCTTCCAGGGCGAACTTGCTGCCGCAGTAGGCGGACATGCCGGGCACGGCCATCAGCCCGCCCATGGAGGTGACGGCCATCAGGTGTCCGCGGCGGCGCCGGCGCATGTGGGGCAACGCCGCCTGCAGCGTGGCCACTGTCCCGAATACGTTGACCTCGAACTGCCGCCGCACGTCGGCCAGCGGCGTCTCCTCGAAGGTGCCCTCCAGGCCGTAGCCCGCGTTGGCGACGACGACATCCAGAGGGCCGACGCTCTGCTCCACCTCCGTTATCACACTCGAGACGGCGGCGTCGTCGGTCACATCCAGGATGCGGCCGTGAGCGTACCCGGGTTTGAGCTCTTGGAAGGCCCGCAGGTCCTCCTCGGAGCGGACCGTGCCGACGACGGTGTGCCCGGCGGTCAGGGCGGCCTGGGCGAAGGCACGTCCGAGGCCCGTGCTGACGCCGGTGATGAGCCACTTCTGCTGCTGCACTGCTCCTCCAGAAAGGTCGCGCGAGGAGCTGGACTGCCCCCTCACTCAAAAAGTCTACACGACGTCGAGTTTTATCAACGTGATGTTGATTCTGTCGCCCCCCACGGCAGCATGCTCAGCCGAGGTCAATCCGGCCCCTCACCGACCGCTCGCCACGGCTGAAAGATCACGGTGTGACTGGAGTGATCACGGCGTCGGTGCCGTCCTGGATAGGTCCCTTTACGGGATTGAGCCCGCGCTGCTTCGGCAAGTTGGTAGCCGCGGTACGACGTGAGCAGGCCGCAGATCGACCGCGCGGCCGGCCCAGGAGTCTGTCACTGGCGGATCGCGTCCTGCTGGTCACGGCCTACTGGCGCACAAACTTGACGATGCGCCAGCTGGCGCCGCTGTTCGGCATCTCCAAGTCGACCGCAGACCGCATCATTGACCACCTCGGTCCGCTGTTGGCACTCCGGCAGCGGAGCCGGTTCCGCAGGGACACCGCCCCTCATCGTCGACGGCACCCTGGTGCCCACCCGCGACCACTCGGTGGCCGAGCAGTCGAAGGGACATCTGGTGTTCCTGCCCCAGCCGGTCATTCGTCAGCCGATCACTCCTCTATGCGGGGCGTAACGGCTTCGGGACGCTGCAGGTCCGCTTGTCCTCAGTGCCGCAGCGCGCGAACTCCGGGAATGCCACCCAGTACTCGTCCTTGTCCAGCAGACGCTGCTTGCTCGAGAACCCGCTGGAGAAGCCGGCCATCGACGCGGAACCATCCACGAGGACATCGAGGACCGTCCGCAGACCTCCTTGTACGTCGGCGCGGCATGGCGGGTGTCGTCGTACAGCTTCCACACCCCCGCCTTGTAGCGGGTGGCGTAGGTCTGCGGGCATTCGTCGCCGGAGGCGACCGGGTTCAGACCGCCGAACCTGTCCGGCCTGCCGGCGCTGTTGTAGGTGGAGGCGTAAGAGAACTCGTCACACGACGGCTTATCCTTCGCGCTGAACTCCGGCAGCGTGGTGGTATCCGGGTTGCATACTTACCAGCCCAACTGGGCTTGTCCGGGTCCTTCGGACAAATCATCTCCCGACTGTCCTGCGGGACCCAGCCGGCCGTACCGGACTCAGGCAGGTACTGCATCGGCTTGCCCGCACTCTTGGAGCCCGGGTGGTTGGGCAGCTTTGTCTGGATCAGCCAGGCATGTGCGACCGCTGCCGGGGCCTTCTTGCAATCCATCACCCGCGTCGACTTGTAGGCGGGAAATACGCAGCCCAGCGTGGTCGAGCTCACCACATGGCAGCGGACCGAGAGGTCACCTTCCGTTCAGGCAGTGCCGCACCGAGCGCATTCCTCCTGCAGGGTTTGAGCTGTGCTACTCCTTGCGGTGGCCGCCGGTCGAGGGGCTCCCAGTTGGTGCCTGACTGTCATTCAGCGGTCGCGCCCGGGCCCCCGTCCCGCCGCGCCCCCGCACGAGGTCCCGTAGTGCGAGGGTGAGCCGGACGAAGATGGTCAGGGCGCCGGCGGTGGCTGCGGCGCACAGGGCGAGGAAGGAGTCGGGCACCCAGTTCAGGAGTTGGCGGGCGCTCATCGAGTGGGCCAGGGCCAACAGTGCGATGCCCGGCAACGCGCCGACCGCACACCAGGCCGTGGTCATGACGGCGAGGCGTGTCCGGGACGAGTACACACGCTGTCGCCGCAGCAGGGCGAGGGAGCGGATCGTGGCTGCGAGCAGTAGCAGGGCCGAGCCTGTGGTGGTCCACACGGCGGTGTGGTATGGGAGCGCCGTGGCGGCTTCGGCTGGTTCGCTGCCGGCGAGGATTCTGGTGGCTCCGAAGCCGACCTCCATGACTGCCGGATCGTGGAGGAGTCCGTGCAGGTTCTGTTGGACGACGAGGGCGGTGTTCTGTTCGGGTAGGAGGAACAGCATCGCCGAGTAGCCGGGCGTGGCGCCCGTGTGCCAGACGGCTTTGTCAAGGGGCGCGTCCAGTCCGCCGATGCGCCAGCCGAGGCCGTACCCTGTGGGGTTTCCGCTCGGCCGCAGTCTGCCTTCTTCGCGCATGAGGCGTACGGACTCGGGGGTCAGGACGGCCTTGCCGTCGGTGGTCTTGCCGGCGCGGAGTTGGAACGAGGCGAAGGCCGCAAGGTCATGCAGGTCGCCGCCGAGATAGCCGTAGCCCGCGCCGTCGTTGTCGATGCCGTCCGCGATCGCGGAGGGGATGCCCCACAGGAGCTGGTGTCCGGGAGGCAGCGCGCGCTCGCGGGCCGAGGCGGCGTCGGTGATCGCGTTCTTCATGCCGGCCGGTTGGAGTACGGCGCGCCGTAGGTATTGGGCGTAGGGGCGTTTGGTGACGGCTTCGACGAGTGCGGTCAGGACGAGGTAGTTGGCGCTGGCGTACTGGTAGCGCGCGCCGGGTGGGCCGAGTGGCTTGATGCCTTTGAGGTCGGCTATGCGTCGCGCCGGGTCGGGGCAATGGGTGTCGAGGCAGTCGGTGATCTTGGAGGTTTTCGTCTCCGGGAGTCCGGCGGTCTGGTTCAGCAGGTGTTGGACGGTGACCTGTGAGGCGTGTTTTGTGCCGCCGAAGCGGAAGCTTGGGAGGTGGTCGATGACCCGGTCGTCGAGGCGGAGTCGGCCGGACTGGGCGAGTGTCATGACGGCGGTGGCTGTGGCGGGTTTGGCGACCGAGCCCCATAGGAACGGGGTTTTCGCGGTGACGCGTCGGCCGTTTCCGTCGGTGCCCCATGACCGTTGGTGGAGCGGTCCGTTGGGCCCTACGACGGCGTAGGAGAGTCCTGGGGTGTCGGTAGCCGTCATGCGGGTGCGCACGAAGTTGTCGAGTTTGTCGTATGTGGCGTGTGCTGCCGGCCGGTCGGCATGGGCTGGTTGTGCTGAGGCTGTTCGTGGGGTGGCGGTCAGCGATGCGAGGAGCAACAGGGTGGCGCTCATGGCGGTGGTGCGCAGGTGTAGCGGCTTGGGGCCGGAGGCGGATGGAGGGGTGGGTCTGGGGCGGAAGGGGGGTCTGGTGAGAGGTACGGGCATGGGCACTCCTCGCGATAACCGTATGGCTATACCGTATAGCCGTACGGTTTTTACCGTACTTTGATACGGTTATCAAGTGCCGAGGACAGCGGATCATGAAGAACGCAGACGTCAGATCGCCGTGGCGGTGTGCGAACTCATCTCCAACAACGGCTTCGACGCGGTGACCGTCGCCCGCACGGCTGCGACGGCGGGCATCTCAGTGGGTCTGGTACAGCACTACTTCCGCACCAAGGACGAGATGCTGTTGCACGCCTTCCACCACGTCAGCACCCGTGTCCGGCACCGGATCGACAAACGCATCCAGGCGGGCATCGAACACCGTCGGCCCATCGCCAGGGTGCTGGCAGCGGGGATGGCCGAACTGCTTCCGCTCGACGCGACCCGGCGCACCGAGTTCCGCGTGATGCGTGCCTTCGCCGGGCGAGCTTTGGATGTCCCTGCGCTCGCTGAGGTCGACATCGAGACTGCCAGAGCGCTGCGCGCGGACATCGCCCGGGCGGTGCGCAACGGCAAGGAGTGCGGCGAAGTCGAACCCGACCTGGACCCATGGCCGGCGGCCGTGCGTCTCGCCGCGGTCACGGACGGGCTGGCGCTCCAGGTGTACCGCGACCCGGATGGCGTGCAGGGAATTCCCGCGAAGGAACTCACCGCCTCGATCCTCGGTGCCGAACTCGGCGCCACGTTCACCGGGCAGTGCCGGCAGTACGACTCCCGGAAGGAACGACCGTAGCGGCTGCGCGTTCGCGCACGGCGCTGACCGAGGGCCATGGTCTTGGCGAAATGTCCGACGACCTCGACACCGGTGACGCGCCCCTGAGCTGAGATTGGCCACAGTTCTCGGCCTACGGAGTTCGGGGACGAGCGCCCCTGGGACCCTGGCCTCGAGCGTCTGACCGCTGCGATCGGTCTCGCGGTCCAGGCCCTGGGAGGCGCGCCCGCGGAACCTGTCCGACGGTCCGGAGCCGTTGGAGCCGGCTCCGGGCCGCCACCGGCTCAGCGGTCTGCCACGGAGTCGGCTGCCGCTCGTCGGCAGGGGCGCAAGGAAACAAAGCAGCGCATGCGAAACGGCTCTGCACCCCCGTCGCGTCCTGCTTTGATGGCTCAGCGCTCACGCGCTCGCCGGCACGGGCGAGGCCGGCCCGACGGCTGACACCCTCGCGATGAGCAGCCGGCGGGTCTTCGTGGCGACCCGATCGACCAGATAGGCATGGGAGGCGTCCTCGGCCGGCCCCCACCGCCCGGCCGGGTTCTTGTCAGCCTTCCGCCGGTTCTCCCGCGCCGTCACCACACCTGTCGCGGCACCCGCGGCTTGGAAGACTCAGCCCCCTCACTCATCCTCCGGCTCCGCGAATCCACCCAAGATCGTTTGCCAGCCAAACCTAGGTCGCCGTGCCGGCCGGTGCGGTCGGCGCCGGGCTGTCCGCTGTCGTGGCATCGTCGGTGTGCTGCGGTGCCTTCAGCAGGCACGCGATGCTCAGCGCGCACATGGCGACGAGGAGCACGATGACCGGCACGATGCTGTCGGTCGCCTGGAACATCAGCGTCGAGGCAACGGGTGAGAGCCCGCCGAACAGCGCGCCCGCCACCTGGTACGTCAGCGAGATGCTGGTGTAGCGCGCCTGGGGCCGGAACATCTGGGCCAGCACCGTGGCCACGGGTCCGTAGGTCGCTGCCATGACCAGCCGCATCGCGGCGAAGACCAGGAAGATCAGCGCGGTGGAGTCCGAGGAGACCACGAGGAACTGAGGGGTGGCCAGGACGGCCACCGCGGCGAGGCCCCAGATCACGACCCGGATGCGCCCAACCTTGTCGCCCAGCCACGCGACGCCCAGCGTGGCGACGAGTTCGACGACGGCCGCGACGCTGAGCGCGTTGAGCACCACCGTTTCGGAGAGCCCTACGGAGGGGTCGGTGGCGTACGCGGTGATGAATGTGGTCACCAGGTAGTAGCCGCCCACCGCGATCGGGAGCGTGCCGATGCCCAGCAGGATCGGCTTCCAGTTCGTCTTCAGGGCGTACGTGAGCGGCAGGCCCTCGTCCGGTTCGGGCTCCGCCTCGAACACCGGCGACTCCTCGACCTTGAGCCGGATGAGGACGCCGATGACGATGAGCACCGCCGACAGCAGGAACGGCACGCGCCACGCCCACTCCTTGAGGGCGTTGTCGCCCAAGGTGGACAGCAGGCCGAACAGGCCGGTGGACAGCAGGGCCCCGGCCGGATTGCCGAGCTGGGCGAAGCCGCCGTAGAAGGTCTTCTTCCCCTCGGGGGCGTGCTCCACGGCCATCAGGACGGCGCCGCCCCACTCACCGCCGACCGCGATGCCCTGCACGAAGCGGAGCAGGACGAGCAGGATCGGGGCGAGTATGCCCACGTCGGCGTATGTGGGCAGCAGGCCGACGAGGAACGTCGCGGCGCCCATCATGGTCAGGGTGATCACGAGGGCGCTGCGCCGGCCGAACCGGTCGCCGATGTGGCCGAAGACGATGCCACCGAGCGGCCGCGCGAAGAACCCGACCGCGTATGTGGCGAAGGCCGCGGCGATGCCGGTGAGCCGGTCGGTCCCCTCGGGGAAGAAGATGCTGCCGAAGACGAGGGACGCGGCGGTGGCGTAGACGTAGAAGTCGTACCACTCGATGGTGGTGCCGACGAACGCGGCGATGCCCGCCTTGCGTGCCTTGCGGGATTGAGCGTGATCGGTCACGGCTGCCCCTCGGTCGATGTGGCTGTGGTGGAGTGCTCGAGGGCGCCGTCGACCCACGTGTGGAGGACGTCGATCGCGGCGATGGACCCGGGGTCGACGGCGAGCGGGTCGGCGCCCAGGACGGTGAAGTCGGCCAGCTTGCCGGGGGTGATGCTGCCGAGTTCGTGCTCGCGGCCCAGGGTGCGGGCACCGCCGAGCGTGTGCGCGGCGAGCGCCTCGGCCGCCGGGATGCGCAGGGAGGTGTCGCCCAGCCGGTGCCCGCGCCGGGTGACGCGGGTGACGGCCGCCTGGATGGCCTCCAGCGGTTTCGGCTCGGCGACCGGCGCGTCCGAACTGAGCGTCACGGGCACCTGGGCCTCCAGGAACTCGCCGAGCGGGTTGAACCGCTCCCCCGGGGTGCCGATCGCCTCGGTGACGCCTTCGCCCCAGTTGTAGTAGTGCTGGGTCTGATTGACCGGGTGGATGCCCAGCTGGTGCATGCGCTTGATCTGCTCGGGGGTCGGCAGCCCGCAGTGCTCGATCCGGTGCCGGGCATCGGGTCGGGGGTGGCGCTCCTGTGCGGCCTCGACGGCGTCGAGCACCATCTCTATCGCGTCGGGCGACTGGGCGTGGGTGGCTGTCTGGAGCCCTACGGCGTGGGCCCTGGCGATCAGTTCCCGGTACGCCTCCGGCTCGTGGTAGAGCTGCCCGGTGCGGCAGGGGTCGCCGACGTAGCCGTCGGGGAAGTAGGCCGTCCAGCCGCCCAGGGTGCCGTCGGCGTAGAACTTGATGCCCGTGAAGGAGAGCCGGGCGTTGCCGAACGCGCCGTGCATACCCGTGTCGATCACGTGGTCCAGCAGATGGCTCAGCAGATACATGCCGACGCGGGTGCGCAGTTCGCCGCCGTCGGCCAGCCGCAGGTAGGTGTCGAACTCGCGGCGGGTCACCTGGCAGTCGCCGATCGTCGTCACACCGCCGGCGAGGAACCGCTCCTGGGCGGCGCGCAGTTGCCGCAGGTGTTCCTCGGGCTCGTCCCCGAGGTGGAAGTTCGGCCCGTGGCGGCCGATCTTGACGCCGCCGACGCCGGTGAGGATGTTGCAGGCGGCATCGGAGACCTCGCCGGTCAGTTCCCCCTCGGCGTCACGGAAAAATGTGCCGCCCTCCGGGTCCGGTGTGTCACGGGTGACGCCGTGCCGGGCCAGCGTGGCGCTGTTGACGACTCCGCCATGGCCGCTGGCGTTCATCAGGTACACGTCGCGGTCGGTGCTGACCTGGTCGAGCTCCTCCTTGGTGGGATGGCGGCGCTCGGCAAGGTTGCGGTGCTCGTAGCCGTAACCCCGCACCGGCCGCCCGGGCGGCAGGGCGTCGGCCGCCGCGCGCAGCAGGGCGACGATTCCGGGGATGTCGGCCGCCTTGTCGGGACCGCAGTCGACCCAGCTCATCATCTGGCCGTACATCAGAGGGTGGGCGTGCGGGTCGACGAAGCCGGGCACCACAACGGTGCCGCCGAGGTCCACTTCCTCGGCCGTGCGGCCGAGCCGCGCCGCTGCGGCGCGGCACTCCTCGACCGTGCCGACGGCGCCGAACCGGTTGCCGTGTACGAGGAACGCCTCGGCGCCGTCGGTGTGCGGGTCCACTGTCCGCAGAGCGGCGCCGGTGAACAAGGTGGTGGTCGCGTCCAGGACTGACATCTCCTGGTGGCGCAGTGCGCGCATGTGGTTCCTCGTGCGGGGTGTCGGTGGTGTGTCGGTGATCGGCACCGTAGGTCCGCCCATCCTCCGCAGCAATGCCATGTGCGCTGCTTCACTGACGTGCTACCGCGTTTCTGTCGTCCTTGTACTCTGATCTGCGGCTGATCAGCTTCCACAGCTCGCGTGGACCGCAGACTTGTTCCTTCGGAAGCACGGAATCACTCTGTAAAGATTGGGTCTCGGACGCTCATGAGTGAGGATCTGGACGCAAGGCTCATCGCCGCGCTCCAACAGGACGGCAGGGCGAGCTACAGCGACCTGGCCGCCCGGGTGGGCGCGCCGAGGGCGGCGGTCTCGAACCGGGTGCAGGCGCTGCTCGACACGGGCGCCGTGGAGATCGTGGCCGTGGCACATCCCCAGCTCCTCGGGCTCACCTCGCTCGCGCACGTCTCCGTCGCCGTGTCGGGGCCCGCCGACGACGTGGTCACCGCCCTGTGCGCGACGGAAGCGTCGGTCTTCGTCTCCGCGGTCAGCGGGGCCTACGACCTCGTCGCGGAGCTGAGGGTCTCGAGCGACCGCGAGCTGTACGACGCCCTCGCCCACCTCCGTGCGCAGCGCCGGGTGCGGGCGGTGAACACGCTCCTGTACACCGACGTCGTCACGTCGGTGTTCATGCCGCAGGGTCCGCTCCGCAGCGACGTGCACGTCAACGACACCGATCTGCGGCTGATCGAGCTGCTCGAGCGCGACGGTCGCATGTCGTTCGTCGAGCTGGCCCGCCGCGTCGGCATGTCACCGAGCGCGGCCCGCGCCCGGGTCAGCCGCCTCGTCGGCAGTCGCGCCCTGCACATCGCAGCCGTGGTGCGGCGCGGCACGGGCAGCGGCAGGCCGGCGCTCGGCGCGGGGTTGAACCTCGGCGGGAACGACGAGCGTGTCACCGGGTTCCTCGCCGCGCTGCCCGGCGTCGAGTTCGTCGCCCGCACCGTGGGCCGTTTCGACCTGGTGTTCACCCTCGGCGCCGACTCGACCACACGCCTGCACCGCGTCACGGAGCAGATCAAGGCGCTCGACGAGGTGCGCGGCCTGACCACGTGGGCACACCTGGAGGTGTTCAAGGAGCACTATTCGCGGGGCATCGCGAGGACGGGGAGTTAGAGGGCGCACCAAGTGTGGGCTCCCCTCCCAGCCACACTGGAAGACCTCGTCCGAGATGACTTTGCCGAGTTTTTCAGCTTCTGCCTCAAATCACTAGGTACGGTCCGATAATTGACCTTGTGGTGGGCTGACGGATGCGGCGTGAGAGCGGATAGCACCGCTGCTGCCTGATGTTGGCGGTCGCGGACAGTCGCAGCTGCCCACCTCTCTGCATTGCCATGGGTGGTGTCCTGGGATTTTTCAAAGCTTTCAGAATCCTGACTTCTCAGAAAATGCCGGGTATGGGCATCCGGTCGGCATCTCGCGGCTCATGCGCCTACCAGGGGTGAAGTCTCAAGTTGCCCGGAAGGCTCGACGGTTCAGCGCCCGGCCTCCGCGCTTCGACACAAGGGTGATTAGCACGTTTCGTATTTGATTGGCGGTATATCTCTCTTCATCGTTTGAAACGTCGAGTGCGGAACTGCTCTCGGCGAGTCCGGTCACGACGAGTAAGGGGAGTGCTCATGAGGTCATGGCGAAGCAAGCGCGCGGAGGTGCGGCAGAGGAAAGCTCGGCGTCGACACCCGCTCGCCGATCACGCACCTGAGGCGTGGATCGTGATCGTGGTTGTCGTGGTGGTGGTTGGCTCGCCGTACCTCAGCCCGGAAGCCATGGGTCTGATCGGCGTGGTGGTTACCCTTCTCGGCTCGCGCGTACGGCCTCAGCCCGCTCAGTAGAGGTGGCACCGAGGCGAGTTGAATTGCCTTCGTGACCGCACGCGCCGGGGTGTTCGGCAGGTGGCGCTTCCGGGTACGCCGGAAGCGCTACCGACTTGAGAAACTGCAGGCCCACTACGGGTTCGAGCGCATGCCCTTCGGCCGCAACCTCACGCCGGGCATGCTCCACCGGCACGACTCCCACAACCAGGCCGTCACCCGCATCTCCTGGTGCATCGCTGAACGCTCCATCGGCATGGTCACCGGCGAGGTCGGGCGCTGGCAAGATCGTCTCCGTCCGCACCTGCCTGGACGCCATCGACCTTTCCCAACACACCGTCCCCAACCCACTGGTCGGGGAAACAGCTCGAAACCGTCCGCATGCTCACCAAATCAGGGCATGGACCAGGGCTCCCCGCTGTCCTGCCTGCTCGTCGGACAGCCCAGCCTCAGACGCACGATGAAACTCGCCGTCCTGGCCGCGCTGGAGCAGCGGACCGCTCTGCGCTACACAATGCCGGGCATGACCTCGAACGGGACGACCAGCTACGTCGCCCACCATCTGAAGATCGCGGGCTGCCCGGACCAGCTGTTCACCGAGGACGCCCTCGCCCTGGTCCACATCACCTCGCGCGGCTACCCACGGGCAGTCAACAACCTCGCCCTGCAGGCCCTGGTCGCCGCGTTCGCCGCCGGCAAGAACCTCGTCGACGAGGCCGCCGCCCACGCATCCGTGAGCGAGGTGATCGGCGACTGAGCCACCTGCTCAGCCTGGCGGGAATGGGCCTGAGGACAAGGACTGGCCTAAACGCTTCCTACAGTCGGTCCATGACCACTTCGTCGCAAAGCCCAGCCCCGTTTCTTCCAGGCGAGCGCGGTGAGCTGCTGCACGCACTCGCGGAGCAGAGGGCCTTACTGCTGATCACCGCGCGCGATATCACCGACGCCCAGGCCGCCAAGCGCACGACCGTGAGCGGGCTCACCCTGGGCGGGATCGTCAAGCACCTCGCCCGGGGTGAGCAGGTGTGGACGCAGATCATGGTCAAGGGGGACGGAGAACTGCCGGAGGGCATGCTCGACCTGGAGCAATACCGCATGGCCGAAGGCGAGAGCCTCGCCGGGCTGCTCGAGCGGTACACCGCCGCCGCTCACAGGACTGAGGAAGCCGTGGCTGCCCTGCCCGACCTCGACTGGAGCGTGCCCCTCCCCAAGACTCCGTGGTCCCCGCCCGAAACCGTCCACTGGTCTGCACGCCGGATCCTGCTGCACCTGATCAGGGAGACAGCCCAGCACGCCGGACACGCGGACATCATCCGGGAAGCACTCGACGGGGCGAGCACCACCGCTCAACGGTAATCGCCCACGGCCGGACATCTTCGAGGAATCCCAACACAACCGGCACCTGCGAGGCAACCGACACCTTGCCGACGACCGCCCCGCCGGAACCGCCCACCGGCGGGGCGTCGCCGTCAGAGTCCGTCGGCATTGTGAACGCCGCCCTCGTCGGCATTTTCAACCCCGGGCAACACCCCGTTCCCGACGGACCGTGTCGGCTCCGCCGCCCTGGTCCTCACACGGTCGAACCGGACGAGGACCGTTCGCAGCCGCAGCAGCTGCGCCTGGCGCCAGAACTTCAGGGCGCTGGGCGCTGGGCGTGCGCGGGCACAGGGCGACGTCGCCGGCGTAGATCTGGTCGTGGCCGCCCAAGCGGAACTTGCGGGGAGACTTCCGGGTATGTGACGCGCCTGATTGCGCGGTTCCGGTTCGGACGGGGAGCTTCCCAGGGTCCGGTCGGGACGGGCGGATCAGCGCAGGCCGGCGAAGAGATCGTTCTCAGGTACGGCCGCGCCCGTGGCGTCCTTGACACGGACGAACGTCTCCATGCCCATCAACTCGCCGAACCGCTCCTTGCCCATCTTGAGGAAGAAGATGTTCTCGCCCTGACTGGCGTGCGCGGCCAGCGCATCGAACTTCTGACCGCTGAATGCGGTGGTGTCCACCCAGGTGGTGATCTCGTCGTCGGGGAGCCCGATCTCGGCCATCGCGGCGGTCTCGGCGGGATCCGGCTCCGGCATGTCCTCATTGAACTCGCGCATGATCTCGCCGAACCGCTGCATCCCCGAACGGGGCATCGTCGTCCAGTACACCTTCGGTGTCAGCGCGGTCATCTCCAGCGCCGCCATCGTGATGCGGTGGGCCTGGATGTGGTCAGGGTGGCCGTAGAAGCCGTTCTCGTCGTAGGTGACGACCACATCGGGCCGGTAGTGCCGCATGAGTTCCGCGAGTCGAGCGGCGCCTTCCTCCACGGACGTCTGCCAGAAGGATCCGGGGGCGTCGTTGCTCGGCCAGCCCATCATCCCGGAGTCGGCGTAGTCGAGCATCTCCAGATCGCTGATCTTCAGGGCTTCACAGCTGACCTCGAGTTCTTGGCGGCGCATCAACGCGACTGCCGCCGGGTCGTGTCCCGGGTCGCCCGGCTTGACACCCCCGGGTCCGTCACCGCAACCGCCGTCGGTACACGTCACAAGAACCGTGCGGATGCCTTCCGCCGCGTACCGCGCAAGGACCCCTCCGGTTCCGGTGGCCTCGTCGTCCGGGTGGGCGTGCACTGCCATGAGCGTCAAAGGTCGGTCAGTCATGGAAACGTCCTCCTGCAAGATGCGTATTGGTCCGAGCGCGCGGCGGGCGTACCGCGATCCCGAGGCCCGGATTCCGGCAGGCGGACGATCTTGTGGTCTCCCTGTTCCCCGCCCGTGCGGCGCCGGTGCCTCGGCAGATGCAACAGCGCCGACCGGACCTGCTGTTCCCGGCGTGGCCGGTTGGCCTTTCCAGACGTCGGCGTTTCACACGGTGCCGCCCTGCAGTGTCCGGGCGTGCCCTACTCGGAGAGCCATGTGCGGCGGCATGTTTTCGGGGCCGCCGGCCGGCCCGCCCCGCACGGACCCGGCCGCCCGATCATCACCGCAAGCCGCAGGGTTCAGAGCGAGTCGCCGAGTGTGTCCGCGAGCCGCTGCCGTACGGCGCGCGAGGCCGGGAGCATGGAAACGGCGATAGCGCCCACCACCACTGCGGCGACCAGGAGAAGCAGCGCCGCGAGCGGGGGCTGCTGGGCGATCCCGGCGCCGATACCGCTGGACCGGCCCTGCAAGTCGATCAGCCACTGCGATACGAGGGTGCCGACCGCTGTTCCGACGAGGGCGGCGGCCAGGGCGGTGAAGCCGGTCCCGGCCACGATCACCGCCATGATCTGCCGCGGCGTCAGTCCGATGGCCCTGAGGGCGAGCAGGTCCCGGCGGCGGTCCCGTACACCCGCAGCGATCGTCGTCGACAGCTCGGCCAGCGCGATCAGTGCCAGCACGGTGACCAGCCCGCCCAGTACTCCGTGCACGGCGGACAGTTCGCGTACCGGATTGGGGATCTCCCGTACGTCCGCCCGTTCCCCAATCGCCGAGGAGAGCCCGGCGGCGACGGCAGCGGGGTCCGAGTCGTCGTCCAGGACGAGATGGTAGAAGCCGGGGCGCGGGGCGATGCCGCCCTCGCGCAGCGTGTCGAGCGTCGTCGAGATCACCCGGCCGTCGTCCTCCGGCTCGATGCTGCGCCCGACTATGTGCAGCACCTGCGGGTTGCCGCCGACCGTGACCCGCACCCAGTCGCCGACCCGCACATCCAGCAGATCGAGCAGTCCCTGTCCGGCGACCGCCTCGTGGGACCTGTAGGGGGCGCGTCCGTCAGCGATGGTGAGGGGGTAGGGATCTTGGTGCCCACCGAGGCCGCGGAGCGTGATCGTGCCCGTCTGGCCGGGCACCAGCGCCTTGGCCTCGGCCCCTGGGTAGGCCGCGGTCACCTCCGGCCGACCGACGAGCAGCCGCCGTACCGCGGCGTCGTCGAGTCCGTCGCCACGCACGGTGAGCGCGGCGGGGATGCCCACCTTCTCCGGGTGGTGCTCCAGACGGTCGAGGGTGGTCCATGCGCCGAGGACAACGGTGATCAGCAGCAGGGGCACGGCCAGCCGTGCGACCGCGGCGCAGGATCGCGCACGGGAGTGGAAGGCCCCCCGCCAGCCGAGTACGAGAGCGGGCGGCAGCCGCAGCCCGAGGGCGCGCCGTACCGTGCCGGGCATCCGGCGGACGGCGGGGGTCGCGGGGCGAGCGACCGGTACCGGCGATACGCGGCCTACCCGCCAGGCCGCCAGCGCGGTCGTGCCGGTGATCAGGAGCAGTGCGGCGAGCGGGATCGCGAACGGTACCCAGGCGTGGGCCGGGAGCGCCTGCCACAGCCGCATCGCCTCGCCGAGCCGACCGGGCAGCCGTGGACCGAGTATCTCGGTGAGCAGGGCGCCGCAGGCTACGCCGAGCAGGCCGAGGGCGGCGTGTTCGACGAGGAAGGTGCGGATGAGCTGGGCCGGGGTGAAGCCGACGGCCTTGAGGATGGCGATGTCCCGAAGGTGGCCCCGGATGCGGGTGCTGATGGCTCCGGCCACGGCGAGCGAGGCGGCGAGCAGCGCGCTGAGCCCGAAGAGGCCGAGCAGCAGCCCGAGGAGCCGGCCGCCGCCCTCGGCGTCCTCGCGCGCCTGCTGCCAGGTGGAGACGGTGACGATCTGGTCGTCGCCGAGTTCGGTGACCGCCCGCTGGACCGCGAAGTCGGTGTCGTCCCGGTCGTCGAGCCGCAGCCCGATCGTCTGCCCGAGCTGATCGGCCTCCCGTTCGACCCGATGCAGAGCGTTCGGCAGCACCCAGCCGACGCCGGGGGCGCGGCCCGGGCTGTACCTCTCCTCGGCTGTTTCGGCGACGCCGATGACGCGGAGGGCGTGGTCGGTGCCGTCGGAGCCGTGGACGTGCAGCAAGTCGCCCGGCTCGGCCCACAGGGCCCGGGCGAGCGAACTCTCCAGCACGACACTGCCGGCGGCTTCCGCCCGGCTCTGGACGGACGGGGCGGTGCCGGTCGCCTTCGCGGGGCGGGCGGCCGTCCGCCCGGAGCCGGTCTTCCCTCCCGACCGGTGTTCGCCGGAGGCGGCGGTGCCGGCCCCTGCCTTGGGAGCGGCAGCGGCTGCCGCGTCGTCCTTGTCCAGCCACCGGCCCTCGGTCATCAGGGGGCGGGCCACCTTCGGGGGCTCGGGGCCCGCGGCGCGGAGTTGGATCTTCGCCCTGGTGCCGCCGAGTTCCGCGGTGGCGGACGCGGTGCGGTACGGACGGGATGCGGACTCGACGCCGTCGAGTCCGGCCAGTGCCCCGGCATCGGCCTTCGCCGTGGTCTGGATCCACACGTGGGCGCCGTTGGACTCGGTGAACACCCGCTGCCAGGGGCTCGCCCCGTACGCGAGGAAAGCACCTGACAGCAGCAGCGAGACGATGATCCCGGCCGTGGCGAGGACCAGGAACAGTGCCTCGCCACGGTGCGCCCGCAGATCGGCCCGCACCCAGCGCGCCATGGCCCGCACTACGTCAACCCTTCAACTCGAGCGTGCCGGACACGCCACCCGCACGCCGGCGCGGCGAGGTTCCGCCGCCGAGTGCCGCGTCGTCGACGATCCGGCCGTCGAACAGGCTGATCACCCGGTCCGCTGCGCTGGCCACCCGGGCGTCGTGGGTGACCAGCACAATGGTCTGGCCGCGCTCGTGGTAGCGGGACAGCAGCTTGAGCACCTCGCGTGTGCCCTTGCTGTCCAGGCTGCCGGCGGGTTCGTCGGCCAGCAGCAGGCTGGAGCGGTTGACCAGCGCGCGGGCCAGCGCGACGCGCTGCTGCTCACCGCCCGAGAGTTCACCGGGGGTGCTGTTCTCCTTGCCCTCCAGGCCGAGGTCGGCGAGCAGTTCGGCGCGTCTGGCGCGGGCCTGGCGCGGGGTGCTCCCCGCGAGCAGTGCGGGCAACTCGACGTTGTCGGCCACGGTCAGGTGGGAGATGAGGTTGAAGAACTGGAAGACGATGCCGATGCGGCGGCGGCGCAGTACGGCCCAGCGTGCCTCGCTGTAGGTGTCGACCCGCTCGCCTTCCAGCCAGATGCGCCCGCTGTCCGGCGGGTGCAGCCCGCCCAGCAGATGCAGCAGGGTGGATTTACCGGCCCCGGACGGGCCGGTGATCGCGACGAACTCGCCGCGCTCGATGCGCAGATCCACCCCTCGTACGGCTTTGACGGGGGTACCGGCCTCGGTGCGGTGCATCTTGACCAGGGCCTCGGCCAGGACAACGGGGTCGGCGGCATCGGCTGATATGCCCCCGCCGCCGTCGGCGGCACGCACCTCACGTACCTCGCGGCTCATTCCAGCTCCTCCAGCTTTTCCAGCTCCTCCTGGCAGCGCTCGAGCCAGTCGAGATCCGCCTGGAGGTGCAGCATTGCTCCCTCGATGAGCAACTGTGCGACCCGGTTGTCCCGGTCCTCGGCCGCGGCCAGCCTGGACAGGTCGCGCATGGCGTTGAGGTAGTGACGACGCTGCTTGTTGATGAGGGCGACCTGGTCGGCCATCCCGGTGTCGGGGGCGACGGCGAGCTTCATGAAGAACTCGTCCCGCACCCGGGGCTCATCTGTCGGTTCGTCGAACCACGCGGCCACCGCTTCCCGACCCGCGTCCGTGAGCTGGTAGGTGCGCTTGTTCGGCCGACTCGACTGAGCGATGTCCTCGCCTTCGATGAGTCCGGCCTTTTCGAGCCTGCCGAGGGTGACGTAGACCTGCCCGATGTTGGGCTGAGGGTACGCGGCGCCCAGGAGCTTCTCAAGAGCCTGCTTGAGTTCGTATCCGTGGGCCGGGCCCCCGGCGAGCAGCGCCAGTAGGGGCAGACGCACGCTCGCCCTCCTCCCTGCTCGCCGTTACCTTCTCGTTAGCCGTCCGCCCTCTGATTGTGAGCCGGATCGCCCCCGTACATGTCCGCAAGATCTAGTATCGCGCATGCCTAACAGGTATACAGGGGCCCGGACGCCGGCGAGGGCAAGCTGGCGCTGGTGTGCCTGGGAGGAACCTATGCGGTGGACGCGGGCCGCGGGTAGGGGGCTCCTGGCTGCGGCGCTGATCCTCGTGGGCTATACGGGCGCGGGCGCCCGGGCCGGCGACCCGGCGGTCGGCACCCCCCGGGCCGGCTCCGGGGAGGGCCGCGGACCGCTGACCCTGGTGACGGGCGGTGATCTGACCGGCTATCTGCGCGGGGTACTGAACGACTGGAACCGCGAACGCCCGGCCGAGAAGGTCACCTTGGTCGAGCTGCCGGAGGCCGCGGACGAGGTCCGTGCGCAACTGGCGACCAGTCTGCGGTCCGGCAGCGACCGCTACGACGTGCTCAACATCGACGTCGCCTGGACCTCCGAGTTCGCCGCTGCGGGCTGGACAGCCCCGCTCGACTCCGACCGCTTCCCCATCAAACGTTTCCTGTCGCCCGTGGTGGACACCGCCACCTTCGGCGGTCGGCTGCACGCGCTGCCGTACGTCACCAACGCGGGCCTGCTCTACTACCGCAAGGACATACTGGACCGGGAGGGCGAGGCGCCGCCGCGCACCTGGGCCGAACTGGAGCGGCTCGCGAAGACGGTCGCCCCGAAGTACGGGCTGGACGGCTACGCGGGGCAGTTCCTTCCGTACGAGGGGCTGACGGTCAACGCGGTGGAGGCCGTGCAGTCGGCGGGCGGCACCTTCCTCGCGGACGAGGGGGCGCGGGTCACTGTGGACTCGCGCGCCGCCCGGGTGGGCATCGGGTTTCTGGCCCGGGGGGTGCGGGAGGGCTGGATCCCGAAGGAAGCGCTCACCTACAAGGAAGAGGAATCCCGCCGGGCCTTCCAGGACGGGAAGCTGCTGTTCCTGCGCAACTGGCCGTACGTGCACGGGACGGCGAGCGGAAGCGACTCGAAGGTCGCGGGGAAGTTCGGAGTGGTGCCGCTGCCCGGGCCCGACGGACCGGCGGCCGGCGTGCTGGGCGGCTCCAACCTCGCCGTCAACGCGCGGTCCAGGCACAAGGAGTCGGCCGCTGACCTGCTCGCCTATCTGACCAGCGAACGGGTGCAGCGCCGAGTGCTCACCGAGGGGGCACTGCCGCCGGTGCGGGCTGATATCTACACCGATCCGGCGATGGTACGCCGGTATCCGTATCTGCCGACGCTCCGGGAGAGCGTGCTCGCGGCCCAGCCACGACCCAAGAGCCCCCGGTACGAGCAGGTGAATCTCGCCGTACAGGCCGTCGTGTACGACGCGCTGGCGCAGCGGGTGACACCCGAGCAGGCGGTGGCTCGGCTGGCACGGGAGCTCGAGGCGATCGTCCGCCGCGGCTGAGCCCGCGCGCGCCGGCGGTCACGCCATTCCCTGCCAGGCTACTTACTTGTTAAGTAGCGCATTGCTTCAGTAATCCATGGCAAACCCGGACAAAGGCCCGGTACTGCGGTGTCATCTCGCGCAAACGCATTGACACTTGTTCGTCACCTCTACATAACATGCATGCATAACGAGCGATCGACGAGAACAGGCACCACGCATGCACATAGCCATGGCCACCACCACCCAGCGTTGGTGGCGCGATGCGGTGATCTACCAGGTCTACGTCCGCAGCTTCCTCGACAGCACCGGGGACGGCGTCGGCGATCTGGCCGGGGTCCGCGCCGGACTCCCGTACCTCAAGAAGCTGGGCGTGGACGGGATCTGGCTCAGCCCCTTCTACCCCTCGCCGCACCACGACCACGGCTACGACGTCGCCGACTACTGCGACGTGGACCCGCTCTTCGGCGACCTGCAGGAGTTCGACCGCCTGGTGGCCGACGCCCACCGGCTCGGCGTGAAGGTCGTCATCGACATCGTCCCGAACCACTGCTCCAGCCAGCACCCGTGGTTCCGCGCCGCGCTGGCGGACCGGCCCGGCGGTCCGGCCCGCTCCCGTTTCCACTTCGCCGACGGGCGCGGGCCGGACGGCGAACTGCCGCCCAACAACTGGCGGGCCATGTTCGGCGGCCCCGCCTGGTCGCGGGTCACCGAGCCGGACGGCAGGCCCGGCCAGTGGTATCTGCACCTGTTCACCCCCGACCAGCCCGACCTCAACTGGCGCGCCCCGGAAGTCGGCCGGGACTTCATCGACGTGCTGCGCTTCTGGCTCGACCGAGGCGTCGACGGCTTCCGCATCGATGTCGCCGCCGGCCTGTTCAAACACCCCGCACTCCCCGACTCCCCCGACCCCGAGGCCGACGAGCGTGCCCGGGACTCGGTCAACCCGCTGGCCTGGAACCAGCCCGAGGTGCACCAGGTGTGGCGCGACTGGCGGGCGGTGTGCGACGAGTACGCCGCACGCGACGGGATCGAACGGCTGCTGGTCGGCGAGGTGTCCGTGCCCACCGCCCGCGAGCACGCCGAGTACGTACGCGCCGACGAACTGCACCAGGCGTTCTTCTTCGACCTGCTGAGCGCCGAGTGGGACGTGGACACGTTCCGGAAGACCATCTCCGAGGCACTCACCGACATCGCAGGCACCGGCTCCACCGTCACCTGGGTGCTCAACAACCACGACCAGGTCAGGACGGTCACCCGGTACGCCGGGGAGAGCACCACCGTGGGGCCCGCCCGTGCCCGGGCCGCGGCGCTGCTGATGCTGGCGCTGCCCGGTGCCGCATACATCTACCAGGGTGAGGAGCTGGGCCTGCCCGAGGTGGTCGACCTGCCCGACGAGGTACTCACCGACCCCATCTTCCGCAGGACCGGCAGCCGCAAGCGCGTCCGGGACGGCTGCCGGGTGCCGCTGCCCTGGTCCGGGCACGCCTCTCCGTTCGGCTTCACCTCCGCCGACAGCACGGCCCGGCCGTGGCTGCCGCAGCCCGAGTGGTTCGCCGAGCACGCCACCGAGCGGGCGCTGGCCGACACCCGCTCGTTCTGGCACCTCTACCGCGACGGACTGCAACTGCGTCGCAATCTGCCGCAGTTGGGCGAGGGACACCTGCGCTGGCTGGAGACCCCGCCCCAGATCCTGGCGTTCGTACGCGGCGACGGTCTGGTCTGTGCTGTCAACTTCGGCCTCGACCCGGCACCGGCACCGGTCGCCGGGACCCCGCTCCTCGCCAGCCGGGACTGCCCGCCGGGCGTCCTCCCCGGATCCACCGCCGCCTGGTGGATCAGCGATCTGCCCATCCACTCCGCCAACTCCCCGAAGGGAAACACACCATGAGCCGCACCCACATCAGACGCCGGACAGCGACGGCCACCACCGCTGTGACGCTCGGTCTCGCCCTCACCGCGACCGCCTGCGGATCCGACGACGGCACCGCGAGCGCCGGCTCGCAGGAACTGAAGGGGCAAACGGTCACGGTCGCCGGAGTGTGGACCGGCGTCGAGCAGAAGAACTTCAAGAAGGTGCTGGACGCGTTCTCCGAGAAGACCGGCGCCACCACCAAGTTCATCTCGACCGGCGACAACGTCTCCACCGTCGTCGGCAGCAAGATCGAGGGCGGCAACGCACCCGATGTGGTGATGGTGCCGCAGCCCGGTGTGCTCAAGCAGTTCGCCGACAAGGGCTGGCTGCAGCCGCTGTCCACCAAGACCAAGGCCGAGGCCAAGAGCAACTTCGCACCGGTGTGGCAGGACTACGGCACCATCGACGGCAAGTACTACGGCCTGTACTTCAAGGCCTCCAACAAGTCGACCGTCTGGTACAGCCCGGATGCCCTCTCCCAGGCCGGGGTCGAGACCCCGCAGAGCTGGGACGCGATGCTGAAGGCCGGCAAGTC